>DAOWIC010000010.1 GCA_030641085.1 Calditrichota bacterium | reverse complement strand
GTTATCATCGGTACCGCCGTTTCACCGATGATTTAGAATCCGGGCAGACGGGGATTGGTGGGGTCACCGGGCGAGTGGCGATGGTCGAGTTATAATTGGTACAGTGGGGAAAAAGAGGTATCGTTGGAGATGGATGAGTTGGCGTCGTAGGAATCTCTCCCCACCGCAAGCGGATGGGGCACCCGTGATTAGACAACATGTTTTATTCTTACGTTCGCGAGAATACGCAGACCTTGATGAACCGAGGAAATGCTATGAACTCAAGCGATTTAGAGGGGGGAAAAGAAAGGAGTTCATGCTAATCGAGATTGATCCTCCTTTGGAAGCAGGAGCCTTGGTCAACTATCCAATAGAACAAATTACGCAAGCGGCTGTTACTACCCGTCACGAGGGGGCCAGTCTCAATGACCAAGAGTGGCCAAAATACGTGCATTTTCTTGTGCCCGTTGTACCCGGCTATAGCCCCCGAACAACAGTAGAGACGGATATCGGCACGCTTTGCCCGGCTTATTGGGCGGAACTCTACCCAACCGAGGCTGCCGCTCGAGACAAACCCGTTAGTATGTAATCCAGGTGTCCCATCCATCTCGCGGTGAGAATAGAACCGACGCGGTCGTCCTACCGGGCGATGGCGTCGTCTATTATGACTTTCAATACCCCGGTCTGGTCGATCTGCCATTTGTCAACCGCCGGGTCGTCGACAAGGGGTTCGACCGGCTCATTCACACCGGAAAGGCATGTCATCATTTATGGTTGACGCCGCGATAAAATGCTCTATCTTCTCATCAATTATGAAAAAGCTCCTCTGGTTGATACTCATCATAGCGACCACTGCCGCCGGCGTGTCCGCGCAGCGCGCAATCGAGGCTGATACCCTCGCCTGGGATTTCCGGCCCGAGGGAGAGTTGCGCCTGTGGACATTCATGGTCAAGGATTCAACCATCGGACAACTGGCCTCGACAGTCGGCAAGCCGGTGACGGTTGACGGTGTCTCCGGCCGGGCGATCATGGAACGACTGGTTCTCGACTTCAACAAACTGGGCACGCCCATGACGATGAAGATCCAGAGCGAGCTGTGGATCGCCAATGACGGTTGTTATCTCGGTGAGCATATGCGGCTCAATATCAATGACCAGAACGAGGAGCTAAAACTCGAGCGAGCCGGCGATAATCTCGAGGGCTACGTGACTCAGCGGGGCAAAGGCTTGACCAGAAATTCGCTTTCGAGCCGGGCGGTTTCACCGACGAAGTGAATTTCCTCGACCGCCAGGAACTGTTTTGGGCGATGCGCGACATTAGCGTCGGCGATACGGTTGAAGCTCCTATCTTCATGCCACAGGCCACGATGGCCGCGACGGTCAAAGCAACGATTGAGACGTTTACGCACTTCAGGATATATAACGAAATCTTCGACTCGGTTTTTGTCATTCACTATACATCGCCGCAGGAGCAATATCTTTATTTCACGGCGGATAAGCGTCTGATCAAGGCGGACATTCCGTCGCGCGAGATGAAGGTCTATCTCGACCTGGTCAAACAGCGACCTCAACCATCCGAACAGGCAGGCCGGGTCAAGCCCTCGGTGATTTCGCTTATACCCAATTTTGTTATGTTTCTGATAATCGGACTGGCGACGACAGTATTTTTTGTGGGACCGGGTTATCGATGGGTCGAGTCATGGCTCAGTCTGTTGCTTGGCGGGCTGGTGTTCGGCATCGTGATAATTACGCAGGTGCCGCTGCAGATGTATCTGGTAGAGCACCTCTATCTGCCGAAAGTAAGCGCGGGCGGATCCGCTTTCGCCTGGGGGCTGTTGCCGGTGCTGTCGGCGGGGCTGATACAGGAGACGCTCAAGCTCGGACTGATCTATGCGGTCGCGCTGTACAAGGAGATAAAAGCGAGCCGCCTTACGGTTATCGGCGCGATGTGCGGCGCCGGATTCGGTGTTCTCGAGGCTTGTTACATCGTGGCGCAGATCGGCTATGTCGAACTGTTTGACCTGAACCTGATCGAGCGCGCCTTCACCATGCTCTATCACACAACTTCGGGCGCACTGCTCGGCTACGCTCTGTCTCTCGGCGGCCGGAGGTGGATCGGTATCGGTCTGGCGATGGTGGTGATCAATTCCGTTTTCAGGTTCCTGCCGATATTTGTTCAGACAAAGACAACCTCGCCGGAGGTAATGTACTTCGCGCTGGCGTTTATCTCGGTCGGACTTCTTTTCGCAGCCGTCCTGCTCTTCCGCAAGCGGACGATTGAATAGCCCCGCCCTGTATCTAATATCTACCGATTTTCAGACGTTATTTCAGAATCGCGCCTCGTCCGGCGCGGCCGTCGACAAGAATCTCCAGCGGACGGTCGAGCCTGACGTGGGTGATGTACTCGCTTTTTTCGGCCACCGGCTGGCCGAGCAGCCAGTTCATATCCAGCTCGCCGTTTTTGACCGCGGGATTGACGGTAAAATAGCCCATCTGGAATGAAGTCAGGTTCTGGAAGAAATGAGTTCCGAACGAAGGATCGGGAGCGAAGTCGCCGTAGGCAGCTTCGATTATAACGCGCGCGCCTGCGATCTGGTCCCATGAAACCGGGATGCCCAGCCAGCGCTCGGCCGTGCCCCATCGCCCCGGGCCGATAAGCAGGTACGGGGCGTCATCTTTTACCAGCTTGTCGTTGAATCGTCCGACATGGCCGGCGATTTCGACTGTTTTACCACGGTCGAAACTTTCCGGCGTAACAATGATAACGTCGCGCACGGTATCACAGCGCATATTGCCCAGGGTCTGCTCGCTTCGTCCGACCACCCGTTCTTCGTCTACCTCATCCAGCGAGATCGTTTCCAGCAGCGCGTCCTTTATCATGGGTCGCAACTGCAAAAAGTAGAAGCGGTTCGGATCGTTCGAGTCGGCCGTCAGATCAACGGCGAATTCGATCTCGACCGGGCAATTGAGACCCTCGCTGCCCAACTGAAGCAGCAGTTTGACGATGTCGGTCAGCGGGAATGTTCGCGATTTCAGAATCGGTGCGAAGGTGATGATCCGCACTCCGTCGCGGCGCGTGCCATCGTAAACGCGATTGTTCTCGGCTGAATAAGTGGAGCAGATCGGGTGCAGGGAACCGTGTTCTTCTGCTACCAGCGATGACAGTCGCACCAATCCCGAATCGCCCCCCGGCACCGGCAGGACTTTCTGGTTATTGAGGTCTATCGCAAAGAAATCGCGCTGCGAGTTGTCCAGCATGTCTTTGATCGTGGCAAACTGAGGGATAGACTGCGGCTGGCTGGGAGAGAAGCGCAGACAGTTCATCCCCTCGACGACTGTCTTGCCGAACCCCAGGGCGACATAAACAACGCCGTCTTCGGGATTCATGTTGCTCAGAGAATAATAATCGTACGACAGCGCCACCCCGGAGAAGGCGGGATAAAAGGTCGCCTTGTGCCGGTCGCCGACCGCGCACTGAATGATGACCGCCATCTTCTCCTCTTCAACCCGATTGTCCGCCGCCTCGTGATAGACCTTGGCGTGGCGGAAAAAGGTTGAGGCATAGATCGCCTTGATCGCCAGCTCCAACTGGTGACGCCTGACCTCACGATCGGGATGATTGTTCGGCAGCATGTGGGTATCATACACTCCTGCGTATGTCTGCAGGTGCGAGTCCTCCAGGACCGACGACGATCTCACCGCCAGTGGTTCCTTTACGATGTCCAGAAGGGCGTCCAGATCAGCGCGAATCTCCTTGGTGAACCAGGCTTTCATGAACTGTTGGGCGATTTCCTCATCCGGGCGGTCGCTCAGGGCGATTTCCATCAGTCGATTCCGCTCCACGAACTCGTCAAAAACATCGGTGCCCAAAATGGCCGATGTCGGCACCTCGATGCTCACATTTTCGAACCGGTCACTGATACGATACCGGTGAAGCAGGGCGTTGATAAAGGCCAGGCCCCGGCCCTTGCCGCCAAGCGATCCGCCACCGATGCGGACAAAGTCGCTCTGCTGGTCAAACTGGGCGCGCGAGAAATCGCTGATCACACCCACTTGCTTTTCATGGCGGAAGCTGCGAAGAGTATCGATCAGGTACTGGCGCAGCGACTCGGTATCCTGAAACTCTGAGACTTTTTTCGGGCGCAAACGGTCGGCGAGGTCAAATTCGGTGCGAGCGCGAAGCCAGTTCGAAAAGTGGTTGCGATTGGCGTGATAGACCAGCGACTTCTCGGCCACATAGGTTAGACATTCTTCCATCGACCTAAAATCAATCGCAATGGCCAGCGTCGAACCATCATCCGGGTTGACAAAGACAAAATTGCCAAACCCGAAATGTGTCATGATGAATGAGCGCAGATCGGTATGCAGGGTCGGCGATTTCTTGCACAGGAAGCCGGCATCCTTACTGTAGGCGACTTCGGCGTTTTCCATCTCCGCTGATTGGATCAGTACCGGCAGATCAGGGATTTCCTGCCGTACGTTGTCAAGCAGGGTGAGCCCGGCCTGGGGATCGATCTCGCCGCCGACCGGGAAACGGAAATCGGATATAATAGCCAATAGATACTTGCGATACTTTAGCGCCAGGTCCATTGCCTGTTCATAATTCTCGGCCAGAAGGATTTTCGGCCGCGCCCGCATTCGCAGCAGTTTGTGCGAAAGGTTCAGCCCCTCGGCCATCAGCGCGCGCGTTTGCGTCATGATCTCGCTGTACAAAAGCGGCAGGTACGACGAATAGAATTTTATCGAGTCTTCGACAATAATAATAACCCGCACGCCGACATGTTTAGTGTCGTGGTCGACATTCATCCGGTCTTCAACCAGCTTGATAATCGACAGCAGGATTTTTACATCGCCCGTCCAGATGAAAATATCGTCGATCACCGAACGATAATCGTCCGACCACATCCGGGACAGCTCCCTGGCATGGTATGCCAGAAGGACAATCGGCATGTTGGGACTAATGTTTTTGACCTCACGGCCGAATTCGACTACGTCGATATCGGAGACGCGCTTGAAAATGACCACCAAATCGATGTTCTGAGCCTTGAGAATCTCCAGCGCCTGGGCGGCGTTGGAGGCGCGCCTCACGGCGGGCGAGATGGTCAGGTTCAACTCCAGGTACTCGTTGTAGATCAGGTCGGTCAACTGACCGTCCTCCTCAAGCACGAAGGAGTCATAGGAGCTGGAAACGAGCAGAATATGTTTGACTCGAAACTGCATCAGCGAGTCGAACTTCATGAATTTCGACTCAAAACGGATCAGGTCGGTTCCGGGTTTGTCTTCCTGTCGTTCGTGGGCGGACATAACGTGGAAATATACGAGCCTTCCGGGGTGTGTCAATCAAAAAGGCGGGGTCATTGCTGACCCCGCCTCGTAAACAGGCACTATGCCTGACTATTCAATTAGACAACACCCTGGTCGAGCATGGCGTCGGCGACTTTGACAAAGCCGGCGATATTGGCGCCATTCACGTAGTTGCCGGGAGTTCCGTATTTTTCGGAAGCTTCGAGGGCGGCGGTGTGGATGCTGATCATGATGTTGTGCAGGCGGGTGTCGACTTCTTCACGGGTCCAGCCGATCCGCATGCTGTTCTGAGACATTTCGAGACCGGAAACCGCAACACCACCGGCGTTGGCAGCTTTGCCCGGACCGTAGAGGATCTTGGCATCGATGAAGACGTTCACGCCTTCCGGAACGGTCGGCATGTTGGCGCCTTCGGAGAGGCAGAAGCAGCCGTTCTTGACGAGCGTCTTGGCGTCTTTTTCGCTGACTTCGTTCTGGGTGGCGCAGGGGAGAGCGACGTCGACCGGAACGGTCCAGACACCGGCACCTTCATAGTACTTGGCGCTGGAGAACTTGTCGGCGTATTCTTTGATGCGGCCGCGGCGGACGTTTTTGAGATCCATTACAAAGTCCCACTTCTCGCCGGAGATGCCGTCTTCGTCGACGATGTAGCCGGCCGAATCGGAGAGTGTGACGACCTTGCCGCCGAGCTCGTTGACCTTTTCAGTGGCGTACTGGGCAACGTTACCGGAACCGGAGACGGATACGCGGAGACCGTCGAAGGACTTGCCTTTGGTCTTCAGCATTTCTTTGGCAAAGTAGACGGTGCCGTAACCGGTGGCTTCCGGACGAATCAGGGAGCCGCCCCAGTTGAGGCCCTTACCGGTGAGGACGCCTTCAAAGGCATTGCGCAGACGCTTGTACTGACCGAACATGAAGCCGATTTCACGTCCGCCGACACCAATATCACCGGCGGGAACGTCAGTGTTCGGGCCGATGTGGCGGAAAAGTTCGCTCATGAAGGACCGGCAGAAACTCATCACTTCGTTGTCGGATTTGCCCTTGGGGTCGAAATCGGATCCGCCCTTACCGCCGCCCATCGGGAGCGTGGTCAGGCTGTTTTTGAAGACCTGTTCAAAGCCAAGGAACTTCAAAATGCCGAGGTTGACACTCGGGTGAAAACGCAATCCACCCTTGTACGGACCAATGGCGCTGTTGAACTCAATCCGAAAACCACGGTTGACCTGGACCTGACCCCGGTCATCAACCCACGGCACGCGGAACAAGATAACCCGTTCCGGCTCGACTATGCGTTCGATAACTTTGGCTTCCTTATATTCCGGATGCTTTTCGATCACGACCGCGAGCGATTCAACGACTTCGTGAACAGCCTGATGAAACTCTGGTTGTGCGGGATTCTTGGCCTTGACGTCGGCCATGATTGTCTCGACAAAGTTAGACATCTTGGATTCCTCAAAGTGTTTGGTTTGTAATATTAGGCTAAAAGCGCCTTTTCATTTTCTGGATATGTGAAACATTTCGCATGATAATAGTAATACTTCTCGAAAGTCAAGGGCTTAGGAAGCCCGAAGGAAAAAACTTATCGGTAAAATGCCCCGCCGGAGCGGGTCTCGGGAATTAAAGGAAGGATCCGCCGATATGACTTTGGCCTGTCGCTCGGGCGAAACAGGAGAGGTGCTCTCCGGTATGGGCTGGTCGCGTGACGTTGGCGGTCGAGAAAAATCTGACACAAAAAAAGCGGGCGTCGATTTCGCGACGCCCGCTATAAC
>DAOWIC010000268.1 GCA_030641085.1 Calditrichota bacterium | reverse complement strand
CTGGAGGTCAAGCCCGAGACGGATCGCTTTCTGCTGCAGATGCAAAAGCGCCCCCGGATCCTTGTCGTTCATGGCTGTTTTGTCGGCATCGCTCATGGTCCACAGTTTGAAAGTGTCCCAAAAGGCGACGCAGGCCAGGATGAATAAAACGACGGTTAGAATTATACGCCAGTTCTGCCTGTTCATAAAAAACCCTTTCAAAGATATTAAAATTATGTTATTGAAATTCGATCAAAAATGGGTCGCGCGCACGGCGCGAGCGAGGGGAGCGGTTAGCTGGTTCCGGATGGCTTGGCGCCAACCTGGGTGAACTGCTTACCGAGACTCGATGATATCATTGATGCCGATGATCGGAGTGAATTCTTGGAATTGAGACGGCCCGGGACAGTGTTAACCGTGCCGCCGGACCCCTGAGTGAGATCATCGCGCTTCTCGTTATTATCCGGCTTGACAATCGGCGACGACTGGAGATAGGCGGGCGGCTCACAGTCGGGTTTTGAGCCCGTATCCATATTGGCTGGACCCTCGCCGTCGGGCGCTTTCTCAAGAATCGGTCCCTGAAGCTCGATCCGCTCGGCCGACTGGATAAAATCGGCGTAACCGTCGTAAAGGCGCTCGGCGCTGCCTGCACCGCTTACAACCAGCGCCAGCAGAGCCAGAAAGACCACCGCTGCATTAGCCCCGGAACTCATTTTTTTGATAGCCTGTTTCATAGTCAGTATGCCGAATATACTCCACGATCGGATTAAGTCAATTCAATTCTTTGGCCGGTTGACAGCCGGTCGGTTTTACCATAATTTACACTCTGAACCAAGATATAAGTGGCTGTATTTCAGGGGATTTTAACCCGAAACCGGGGAGCTTATCATGGCTGTTTTCAAGACGCGAATCATACTCAAAGCTGCAATACTCTTCACTCTGTTGGCGTTGTCACCGGTTCAAGTCCAGGCGGCCGGTGATACCACCTATACTCTGGAGAACGGAATGACGGTGATCCTCAAGGAAAACCATAACTCCTCCATGGTATCGTCGATCATCTTTGTCAGATCAGGCAGCAAATATGAGTCCCGGTACGAGAACGGCATCACTCATTTCCTGGAGCATCTGTTATTCGACGGTACGGTGAATCTCAAGCGGGAAGAACTGGACCGCTCGGTCCGCGATCTGGGCGGTTATATCAATGCCTTCACGCGAAAGGAGATGACCGCCTATCTCGTGCTGCTGCCGGGGCAGTTTATCGACTACGGCCTGACCGTGCAGGCGGACATGCTGTTCAACTCAGTCTTTCCCGAAGAAGAGCTGGCCAAAGAGCGCAAGGTGGTAATCGAGGAGATCAAGCGTGACGCTGATTCGCCCGGCGCGCCGGCGGAAAAGTTTTTCACCGAAAAGGCGTACGCGGGCACCGACTATGACCGTCCGGTGCTGGGCTTTCAGGCGTTTGTCGAAAACATCCCGCGCGAGGCGATAATCGACTACTGGCGGCGGTATTACATACCGGAAAATATGACCATTCTGCTGATCGGCGATTTCGAGTCGGAGCAGATGAAATCGACTGTTGAACAGATCTTCGGCGGCCTCGGTCCTTCAATGCCGGTCGATACCACCGCAATCGATTCGACGCTGGTGACCGCCCGCCGAGCCGAACGCGAATGGCGCACTCGGACAAGCCGGACGTTTGAAGGCGAGGAGGTGTTTAAAACCGTTGCTGATGTAACTACAACCTATATCGATTTCTCTTTCCGCGCTCCATCGATAGACAGCTCTGACTACATGGCGATTGATCTGTTGAGCCAGTATCTGGCGATGGACGGCGTCTCGCCCCTGATGAAAGCCCTCAAAGAGGGCGAGAATCCACTGGCGACCGAGGCGTCGGTCAGCCTGCTGCCGTACGAAGAATTCTCCCGGCTGGAAATTTCAGTTATCACCGAGAATCCTGACAACGCCGACAGTATCGTGGCGCTGGTTACCAACCAGATTGCGAACACCGGCACCTTAATCGTCGACCCGGAGACGATCACCGGTATCAAGACCTCCAACAAGTGCGACGAAATCTACAACGCCGAAAAACTGCACTACTATGGATTCATGATCGCGCCCTACATGATGACCGGCGGCTGGGATTTTATCCAGAATTACGCCGCCAATCTTGAACGGGTGGAGTGGGCGAATTGCCAGGCAGCCGCAAAGAAGTGGTTCGGCAAGCCAACTTATGCCGCCACGGTCGTGAAGCCCGCCGCCGAGGGCGCGACCGATGTCTACCGGCCGCAGGAGATGTCGGCCAAGGAGATTCTGAAGCTGTTCGGCGAGGTCACCTACCCGGAGTATCAACTGGACAGCGGCTTCGCGCTGACCTTCCCGTCAACCGACTCCATCAGCTACGAGTTGAGCGACGCGGCTGAGTATCATCAGGAGGTGCTCGCCAACGGCCTGACCTTGATTATCAAATCCAACCCGGATAGTCGAGTGTTTGCGCTCAACGTGCTCGGCAAAAACCGGACTGCCAACGAGAGCGAACGCTCGGCGGGGGTCACCGACTTTGTCAACCGCTGCATCGAGAAGGGAACGGTCACGCGAGACGTCTCGGAGCTTTCGCGCGACCTGGCCAAAATCGGCGCCAATGTTACCCTGTACGACAACCCGTGGATACCGTTTGATGATCGATACACCACCCGGCGCTTTTCGTTTATGAAGTTTGAGACAATCGACGAGTTCGCCGAGAAGGGATTTCATCTGTTCGCCGAAATGATTCTCTATCCGGCGTTTGACTCCACCGAGGTGGAAAATGTTCGCCGCTCGATGATCGGCACCCTGCGCCGGGCGGGCGCCTCACCCTCCAATCTGGCGCGCGACCTGTTTTACGAAACGCTCTTCGCCGGCAAGGACTTCGCCCGACCAATCATGGGCAGCCCCGCCACAATCGGCATGCTGACGCCATACGATCTCAAGCGGCACCATGAGCGCTTTTACGCACCGGGCAATGTAATACTGTCGATTACCACCGCCCGGCCGGTTGATGAGGTCAAGGCATGGGTCAGCAAGCGATTCGGGCGATTGGGCGACGACATCACGATCGAGACTCCCCCGTCCGAGGCGCCGGAACCTATTTTCGAGATCAAGGACGCCCACAAGGATCTGGACAAGGAGCAGGTGAAAATTTATCTCGGCGCCGGACTTCCCGGCGCGGGAAGCAGCGACCTGGTGGCTATCAAGGTGGCGACATCGATTCTCTCGAATCGCCTGTTCCAGAACCTGCGTGAAAAACAGGGCCTGGCCTACTCGGTCGGTGCCGGAAGCACGTTTGATCGCGAGTTCGGCTGGCTTTACGCCGCAATCGGCACGGGCACGGAGAATTTCCAGAAAGCGGTTGACGGCATCCTGCTGGAAATGGACAAGCTCAGGCTGGACGGACCGATGCCGTCCGAAGTAACCACGGCGAGAAATCAGATCTGGGGGCGGCTCATGAGCGCCCGCCTGTCCGGTATCAATCAGGCTTACTATCTCGGGGTAAACGCCTATCTGGGCCGAGACTATTCGTACACCGGGAGCTTTCTGGAACAATTGGCGAAGGTCACGGTTGAGGACGTTCGACGGGTGGCGGCGAAGTATTTCAAAACCGACGCCTACGTTCTGGCGACTGCCGGCAGGCGGCCTTGAGCGACCGATCAAATCTGTTACGTGGCAATGCATTTAGCTTGACGGTATTCAGCGGTCGGAATATATTCTGGCCGATCTCAACATCGCATTAGCAAAAGGGATTGTGAACACAGATGGCTGAACCAGCCGGACTACCGGGCAGCGTAACGGACACCACTCAGAGCGGAAACTCGGTTATATCAAAGCTCCTGCTTCTGGCAGCTCTTATCTATATCTTTATTCTGTCGATCAGCCTTCTGGGGGGAGCCTTCAAGCTCTTCGGTACAGAGTTCGCCGAGACAATCTTCCATGCCACCGCCAGCCCGGTAGTGGGTCTCATGATCGGCCTGCTGGCGACATCCGTGATTCAATCCTCTTCTACGACAACATCAATCATCGTTGGCCTGGTAGCAACCGGCACGCTCTCGTTCGAATCGTCAGTGGCGATGGTGATGGGCGCCAATATCGGCACCTCGGTCACGAACACGATCGTTTCCATGGGGCACATATCTCGCGGCGATGAATTCAAACGCGCCTTCGCCGGGGCCATGCTGCACGATTTCTTCAATTTCTGCTCGGTAATTGTCCTATTGCCACTTCAGATTAAATTCAACATTATTGGCCGCGCGGCGCGTGTTCTCGAGGGGCTGTTTGCGGGGTTTGGCGGACTCAAATTTACCTCGCCGTTGAAGGCGATCACCGAACCGGTCGCCGCATACATTATGCACCTGACCGACGAGTCCGGCTGGATTACAGCGGCTATCTCACTGCTGCTGCTGTTTATCGCGCTGCGATATATAGTGCTGGTGCTCAAATCGATGGTACTTTCCCGGGTGGAGAAGTTCTTCCAGCGCTATGTTTTCCGCGCTCCCATTCTGAGCCTGCTGCTCGGAATCGGCCTGACTACGCTGGTTCAATCGTCGTCGATTACGACATCGCTGGTGGTGCCGCTGATCGGCGCAGGCGTTTTGACCCTTCCCCAGGTATACCCGTACCTGCTTGGCTCCAACGTCGGCACTACAATCACCGCCTTCCTGGCCTCGTTCGTCACCGGTTCCCACGAGGCGGTAGCAGTCGCATTCGCGCACCTTGTGTTTAATGTTTACGGAATTGCCATTTTCTGGCCGCTGAAGAAAATCCCGATCTGGATGGCGAATACGCTGGCGACCATTTCTCAGAGATCGAAATGGATTCCTATATTGTATGTGATAACCTTTTTCTTTATATTACCAGGAGTAGTACTCTACTTCTATAATTGAGCCAAGGATAATCTATGTTTAGCAAATTCAAAGAGCTGTTCAGCTCGGAAAATCTGCTCGATGCCGCTTTTGATACGACTCTGACAATGCTGGACTTCGACTATAAGATGTACGACGCCTCGCGTCGCACACTTAGAGAGAGCAACAACGCGGAGCTTTCGTTCGATATACGCAAGACCGACCGGAAGATCAACAAGTACGAGCGCGAGGTGCGGCGCAAGGTCCTGACGCATCTCACTATCGCCGGTACTCAGAATCTCGTGCCCGGGCTGGCGCTGGTATCAATTGTTATCGATGTCGAGCGGATTGGTGATTACACCAAGAATATCGCCGCCCTGGCCAACCAGCATGAGCAGATGCTAAAGGGCGGTATTCACGAGAAAACGCTGAAAGAGATCGAAGACACGATCGAAACGAATTTTGTTCGTGTTCTCGACGTTCTCAAGACCCAGAACACGGATGAGGCGCGCGATGTCCTCCTGGCTGAAGACCCAACCGCCCAGAAGGGTGATCTTATTGTCAGCGACATGATTGCCGAGAAGGACAAGAATTTGTCCACCGGCCACGCTGTCTGCCTGGCCCTGTATGCTCGTCACCTGAAGCGGGTGAATGCCCACCTGACCAATATCGCCAGCTCGATTGTAAATCCATTTCCGAGAATCGGATTCCGCGAGAAAAAGAAGTAAACTCCGGTTTGCCTGACAGCCGCTATTTTTCCTTCAGATTCAGACCAGATCTGACCGTCAGGATCAGCCCCTTGCGGTGCAGGATGATGAATACGATCGCCAGCACCATGTAGATTGCGGCTACCTCCATCCTTATCTGCTCCACAATCAACTGCGACAGGAAAAGCACCAGCAGTAGTACTCCCTCGCTCCGGTTCAGTTTGAGATTGACGAGTATTGCCATTCCGAAAAGCGACTGCGCCGCGGTAAGATAAAGCTCATGCTGCTGGAATGTATCGAGCGGGAACGGATTCCAGAAAGTAGTGCTGGAAATAGCATACACCAGCGGAATCGTTCCCACCAGTAAAGTCCACTGGTTGACCTTGGAGGATATCAGCGCCCTCATGGCCGAGCCGGCGGCCCCCCGCGAGGCCCAGGTAGCGGCTATGATAAATTCGGGCGATTCCGAGGCTATTGGCGCCAACCATTGCACCAGCAGGAATTTATTGATTCCGAACTCCTCCCCCATGTCGATCAGAGATTCCGCAAACGGCTCCGCGACAAAAAAGATCACCATGCCAGCAAACAAAAACAGAAATGCGGTTGCCACGCGACGGGGCAAATCGGCCAAACTTGCCACAATCCTGGTAGGGCCAACCAGTTCCGGTTCAACCGTCTCCATCTGCGCCGCCCGCCTCGTGTACAACACGAAGAGAGTCACTAGAATAACCGTGTCGATCAGGCTCAGGTGCCCCTTGAGAGGTATCGTGAAAGAATAGAGAGTCGCCATGGCCAGATAGAAGATTTCCACCCGCTGGCTCTTCTCAAGGATAATCGCTTTTTTCTTCTTGACGATGATGTAGAGAAAGAGAACAAACGGCCAGCCGAGGCCGACCAGCAACCGATTGGCTCCAGTCATATTGGCAATGGCGTAGTGAGCCTGTTCCGGATCGTGGGCCGCCTTCCAGGTGAAGACAAAATCGACGGCGTATTCCGGCAGGACCGCCAGCAACGCCAGAATCGCGACCGCCAGTGATTCCGAGATATCGATCTGGGCTGCCTCGGCCGCCCAGGAAAGCAGGAAGGCGGCGGCGAAGATGGCAACGCCGAAAATAACACTGCCTACGGCCGGGGGGACTTCTGTGTGCGTGATGCCCAGATATAAACCGGGCAATGAGGCTGCAAAAGTGATGAGCAGCATAACATACAGGTAAGGATCGACTTCGTATCTATCATTCGGTTTGGACATATGTTTACAGCGTGGTCAGGCGGATAATCCCTGTCAACCCTCAGCCTCGTATAATCATGTTAACAATATCTTTTCTCAGGAGAACGCCAACCAGATTGTCCTCCGAACTGACGAAAACTCTGCGAATGTCCTTAAAAATCATCATCGCAGCGACTTCGACAATCCGTGTCTCCGGTGTCGTGACCTCGTACTCGTCGCGGTAAAGCTGGGAGACTTTGATCTTGTCCTCCTGCTTGAGCAGCTCCTCGAACGGCTCAACATCCATATCATAATTCAGGTTGGATATCAATGCCTTGTAATCGGGCAGGGCCGCCTTTATCAGGTCGCGATCGTTGATCACGCCGAGCAGCTTGTTGCGGTTATCGACCACCGCCAGCGCCGACAACCGGTGGCGGAACATCTTGTTGGCCACCTCTTTCAACGTATCGTCGGGCGTCACCGCGGCGACATCATGCCGCATGACATCGCGCACCATCAGCTCCTTATCGACCGTGACGTTGGCGTCCGAAACGAGCTTGATCAGATCGGATCGGTGCTCAACCGCCATTATTTTCTCTAATGTGCCCTCCATCCGCCCGAACGCCGCCAGGCCGGATAATGTCTGCAAGTAGAGTTTAGCGATAGTAGAGGGAGTCAGCAGCAGGCAGACAACATGAACCGGGATACCGTCCGAGTGCTGGCATTCGAGACCCTTTTTTGATATACCGACCAGTATGTACAGCTCCTCAACAGCATCGGTCCGGGCGTGGGGAAAGGCGAAACCATGACCGTAGGAAGTGTTTTCAATCTCCTCACGCTCCTGGATTGAATTGAGAACGGCATCGTAGTCGAGTCTGACCCCTTCGGCGATAATCATGTCCAAAAGCTCTCTGATAGCACCTATCTTTGAGTCGGCTTTCAGGTCGATATTGATGCGGCGTTCCATTAGCAGGTTAGCGAGTTTCATTGGCAACCTCTTCTTCCATAGGCAAATCGTTTTCTCTCTGTTTGATCAGTTTCTGCGATGTCACGCCTCCGGATACCAGAAACTTGAGTCCCTCCTCCACCGTCATATTGACCGGGATCACTTCATCGGAGGGTACGGTAATCACCATTCCGGACACGGGCGTGGGGGTTGAGGGTACAAAAACTGTTACGTATTTAGCGCGCCCTTTGGCCGTTTCGATTTCGATTCGGTTGGAAATAAAGCAGAGCGCGTAGATGCCTCGGCGGGGATATTCGATCAGCGCGACCTCTTTGAATGATTCGGCGCTGGGCATGATGATGGCCTCTATCAGTTGTTTGGCGGCGGAATAGATTGGCCGGATTATCGGCACGCGTACCAGTAGGCGGTCGCCGATCCGGTAAAGCCGCGAACCCAAAATATTGCGGGTGAAAAGGCCGGCCAACAGGATGATCAGCAGAGTGATTAAGATGCCCAGGCCGGGGACAAAGTAGCCGAAAACCTCCCCTATAACCGGCCGCAGGATACCGTCAACGGTCTCGAAGAGAAACCTCAGCACCAGGTAGGTCAGAATGATCGGGACCACTACCAGAACGCCGGAAACAAAATACCTTTTCAACAGGCCGGAGACGTTTTTCATAAAAGACGCACTACCCCACAAGTGTAAGTAATTTCATATGGATTATATCGGTCGTTCGCGCTGATGTCAATAATTTTGGGTGGTGTCAGTTGGCCACAAACCCAAAGGCAGCCGAAATACTGGTGGCGAAATTCAGCACCGGTTCGGGGAATATCCCGAACAGCAGTACGCCGATCAAACCCACCATCAGCACCGTCATACCGGGCCCGCCGCAGACGATCTTGTAGGGAGAATCCTCCCTGGAAAAGAACATCTGCTTTATGATGTTGGTATAATAAAAGAGCGAGAAGACCGAGGTCAGCAGGCCAACACCAACCAGCCAGTAGAGCCAGTTATAGGTCGGGTCGGTGGTAGTCATGGCGATAGCCGCCGCAAAGACCTTATACTTCGCCATGAAGCCTGCCAGCGGGGGAATTCCAGCCAGCGACAGCATGAAAACCGCCATGGAGTAAGAGAGCGCCGGCGACGTTTTGACCAGCCCGCGGTAGCTGTCGATCTGACAGGATCCGGTCTGATCCTCAAAAATCGCCACGGCTGCAAAGGCGCCCATGTTGGCGAACATATAGGCAAACATATAGTAACCGACTGCCGCCAGACCGTGCTCGTTGAGACACACCATACCAATCATGATGTACCCGGCCTGGGCTATGGATGAATAAGCCAGCATACGTTTTATATTCGATTGTCGGATGGCCACCGTGTTACCGATAATCATGGCAATAACCGCTAACAGTCCGACCAGTTGGCCCCAGTCAACCGGGGCGGTCGAAGGATCGTAATAGCCCTGGAGACCGTTGACAAAGATCTTGGCAAACGCCACCAGGCCGGCCGCCTTGGAGCCGACCGACAGAAACGCCGCTACCGGAGTAGGCGAGCCTTCATAGACATCGGGCGCCCACTGGTGAAACGGCGGCAGGGTCAGCTTGAAACCGATACCAGCCGTTACCAGGACCATACCTATCAGCACAACAAGGAAGTTTTTCTGGAATGTGAGCTGCGCGATGGCCAGCGTGATTTTCATCTGCAATAGATCGGTCGTGCCGGACATACCGTACAGGAAGGAGATCCCGTACAACAGCAACGCCGATGAAAAAGCGCCGACAACAAAATACTTCATGCCTGCTTCAACCGAGAGCTTGTCATCTTTGAAGAAAGCAGCCAGGACAAACAGCGGAATAGTCGTCAGTTCCAAGCCTATATAAAGCGAGATCAGTTCGTTGGAGGAAGCCAGGAACATCATGCCGACGGTCGAAAGCAACATCAAGGCGAAAAATTCGCCCCGATGGTTGATAATCTTCTGCCGGATGATGCCGAAAGAACTGCCGATAGCCATGAAAGCCGTGCCCAGGAAAATGACCTTGAAAAAGAGCGCCATCGGGTCATTGAAAAACATCTCCCCGAATCCGCGACCGTAGCCGTACAGTCCGGCCGCATAGAGGATCGCCGCCACGGCCAGAGTGAGAATCGGTCCCGCCATAGCCAGATAACCGACCATGGACCCGGACTTTCTCTTGGTCGTAAGGTCATACGTCAAAACTACCAGCGCCCAGATCGTGAGAAAGAACTCGGGGCACATCAGCCACAGGTTATATTCCGGCAGTTGAAATTCCATCGTCTTACCTTGCCATCAGGTTAACCAGGTGTTGAAGGGTAGCGCTCATCAAGTCGGACAGCGGCTTCGGATAGATACCGATCGCCAGCGTCAGGATCGCCAGCGGCGCGACAGAGATGATCTCGCGCAGGTTGATGTCGGTCAGGCCGCCCCAGCGAGCGACGTTGAACTCACCGAGGAAAACATTCTGAACCATGCGGAGCATGTAAGCCGCGCCGAGCACCACACCCAGAACAGAGATACTGACCAGGACCTTGTTCAGGGCCGAGAAAGAGCCGACAAAAATCATAAACTCGGAAACAAAACCCGACATTCCCGGCAGGCCGAGGGCCGCCATCGAGAACATTACCATTATGCCTGTATAAACGGGAAGCTTTGAACCGAGCCCGCCAAAGACAGCAATCTCGCGGGTGTGGGCTCGGTCGTAAAGAACTCCTACCAGAACAAATAACGCGCCGGTGATCAGACCGTGCGAAACCATCTGGAACATGACACCGGACATGGCGGTCACCGATGAATAGGCCGCCAGCGCCAGCATGCAAAAGCCCATGTGAGAAACCGATGAGTAGGCCACCAGCTTCTTCAGATCTTTCTGCGCCATCGAAACCAGGGCGCCATATATAATCCCGATAACACCCAGCACTGCGATCCAGAACGAGAATTCGCGCAGGGCCGAAGGAAACATCGGCCAGCTAATACGCAGCATGGCATATGTCCCCATCTTAAGCAGGACGCCGGCAAGAATCACCGACACCGCTGTCGGCGCCTCAACGTGAGCGTCCGGAAGCCAGGTATGGAACGGCCAGACCGGGACCTTGATCGCAAAAGCGATAAAGAAGAAGACGAAACAGATCAACTGCAGGTTGTGCGACATGGTCGGGCCGTGGTCGAGCAGGGCTATCATATTCAGCGAATGCGGCTCGGAGGTGAAGTAGACAATCAGAATCGCGACCAGCATGAAGATCGAACCGAACAGGGTGTAGAGGAAAAACTTAATCGCTGCGTACTCTTTTCTCGGTCCGCCCCAGACACCGATGAGGAAATACATCGGCACCAGCATGACCTCCCAGAAGACATAAAAGAGGAAGAAATCAAGCGCAACAAAGACGCCCATCATGCCGGTTTCCAACAACAGGAAAAAGGCGAAATACTCTTTCACGCGGTCTTTGATGCCGAAGGATACCAGCAGTGAGAGAGTGGACAACAGACCGGTCAGGAAAAGCATCGGCACCGAAATACCGTCAACGCCCAGGTAATACTGAATATTCAGCGAAGGGATCCAGTTGAACGGCCCCTCGACATAAGCCATCGCTGCCGTGCCGGAGTGATGAAAGAAATAATCCCAGGTCAGCCAGAACGAAGTCAGCATGGGGATAAAACTGACTGACAGGGCTGTCCAGCGAATCAAGCCATGCTTGTCCTTTGGCAGCATCATTACAATCAGCATCCCGATCAGGGGAACGAATATCAACGAACTCAACAACATTATAGTCTATCCTCCAACAACATCACTATTCTTCGCTTTCGACTTCCCTATCCGACTTCGGCACCAAGCGCGACAGTAGCGACAGCGCAGCGACGCCGATGATAATCCAGATAGCAGCGCCGCTGAAAATCGATCCGCCGGTGACAAGATCGATCTTCAGCACTGTAAACAGCACTGACACAGCCATGATAAACAGAGCGTAGAACTGCACCGAACCGGTCTGCAACAGGCGCCCGATACGGGCTCCCTGACAAACGACCCAGCCGGCGCCGTTAACGGCTCCATCAATAATCCATGTATCGAACCACTCCTTGATATCCGCCCAGAGAATCGTGAACCAGGCAACGCCATTGACGAGACCGTCGATGACTTTCACGTCGAAGGTCCACATGAAACGGCCGAGGGCCATGATCGGTTTGAGCAGTATTATATCGTAAATTTCATCAAAGTACCACTTGTTGTACGACAGCTTGTGAAGCGTCTTGAACCGCGCGGCCATCTTCTCCGGTGATATCGATCCCTTGTAGTACATCAGGTAGGCCAGCACAATACCGCTGACGGCGACGACGGTCGAGATGCCCATCAGCACCCAGTTGGCGTGCGGATGATAAGCTTCCCCATGATAGGCGAACGAAGCGAATCCGTGGGAGAGCCACGGCAGGCCGACCCAACCGGCACAGATCGACAAGATCGCGAGGAAGATCAGCGGATAGGTCATCACATTGGGCGACTCATGGGCGTGGTCAAAGCGCTGCTGGTCGCGCGGCTTGCCGAAGAAAGTCACAAAGCAGAGACGCCACATATAGAAGGCGGTCATGAACGCCACCAAAAGCGTCAGGATCATAAACACCGGATGCCCGTGAGTCGAGGCGACAATTTCATCCTTGGACCAGAAGCCGGAGAGCGGGAAAATACCGGCGATCGACAGCGAGGCGATCAGGAAAGCATAGCCGGTCTTTTTCATCTTGCCCAGCAGACCACCCATCTCAAAAATATCATTGGTATGCACCGCGTGAATAACCGAGCCGGCAGCAAGAAAGAGCAGGCCCTTAAAGAAAGCGTGGTTCATCAGGTGGAACGTTCCGGCGTAGAAACCGGGTGAATGATGACCGAGCGCGGTGTCGTAACCATAAAGGCCTAAAGCCATAATCATGTAACCAAGTTGGCTGACGGTGGAGTAAGCCAGAATTCTCTTAATGTCGCGCTGGGTGATAGCGATTGTCGCCGCCAGCACCGAGGTAATGATACCGATAACGGCTACCACCATCGAAGCATCGGCCGAGGCCGCGAAAAGGTGCATCGAGCGGGCGACCAGATAGACCCCGGCAGCCACCATGGTTGCCGCGTGGATCAGGGCCGAAACCGGCGTGGGGCCTTCCATAGCATCCGGTAGCCAGACATGAAGCGGGAACTGGGCCGATTTACCGACCGCGCCGCAGAAGACAAGAATCGCGGCAGTCGTCACAACGCCCGGCGCCAGCCAGCCGGCGGCCACACCCTCGGTGACCCGCTGGAATACATCCTGGTAATTGAAAGTACCGATAAAGACGCCGATAATGAACAGCCCGACCAGGAAACCGAGGTCGCCGATACGGGTCGTCAAAAACGCCTTCTTACAGGCATCGGCGGCGGACTTCTTCTCGAACCAGAAGCCGATCAACAGGTAACTCGTCAGACCAACCAGTTCCCAGAAGATGAAGATCATGAAGAAATTGTTGGCCAGTACCAGTCCCAGCATCGAGAACAAAAAGAGCGACAGGTAGGCGAAAAACCGGCTGAACAGCGGGTCGCCGTCCATGTAGCCCACTGAATATATCTCGACACACGCACCTACCGTGGTAACCACCACCAGCATGACCGCCGTGAGCGGATCTATCAGAATCCCTATCTCGAGGAT
The DNA here is from genome assembly GCA_030641085.1 of Calditrichota bacterium. Classification (GTDB taxonomy): domain Bacteria; phylum Zixibacteria; class MSB-5A5; order GN15; family FEB-12; genus DAOWIC01. The sequence goes on along the minus strand of DAOWIC010000268.1, from coordinate 2,988 downwards.
AAAATTCGGCAGATCGATAAATGTGTAGCCTGCCTCGTACGCAATCTCCCGGCCGAAAGTCTCAAACAGGACCACCACCGACATAACCCAGGAAATCAGGATCATGCCGATAGAAAAACCGGCGGAGACCCTCTCTTTCCAACGCAGGAAAAAGACGATCATCACGAACGCAAAAAGCGGTAACAGGCAGATCAGAAAAGAATATTCGGTCATCTGTATAATCCTACCACTTCATTATTCTCATATTGTCCACGTTCACACCCTGCCAGTTACGATAGATGAGCAGGACAATGGCCATACCTACGACCGCCTCGGCCGCCGCCACGACGACGACAAAAATGGCGAACATTTGCCCGATCATATTGTCCGGCGAGATAAACTTGTTGAACGTCACGAAATTTATATTGGCCGCGTTGAACATCAACTCCAGCGACATCAGGATACCGAGGGTGTTGCGCCGAGTCAGAACGCCGAATAGACCGGCGGAAAACAGCACGGCGGCCAGGGCCAGATACGGTAGCATCAGGAACGCTCCTTTCTCGCCAGAACGATGGCGCCGATCATGGCCGCCATCAGAAGCAGTGACACTACCTCGAACGGCAGCACGAACTCGGTCATGAGGTACTTGCCGATAATGGCCGTATTATCCACCGGCAGGCTCTCGGTTGCATAGCGCCAGATTTTGGCCGGCGTTGCCCAGAGCAGGAAGATCGTCCCCAGGCAGAAGAGAGCGCAGATAAAGACCGAAACCAGAGCATTCTCGGTCACTTGTTTGATATTGCGCGAGGCCAGATTGGTGGTAAGCATGATGGCGAAGATCATCAGGACCGCCACCGCCCCTACATATATAAGCACCTGGGCTGCGGCCAGGAATTCGGCATTTAGAAGGATGTATATACCGGCCACTGAAAAGAGACACATAACCAGAGCCAGGGCGCAATGGAAGATGTTCTTCAGACTAACGACCATCACGGCGGAGGCTATAATCAGAAACGCCAGGATGTAGAAAACCGGGCCGACGTTAGATTCTACCATAATTACGCCCCACCTTCATTGTTATCAGTGTCAGCTTTTTTCTCTTCGGGCGCTGGAGTCTCCGGCTTCGGCTCGGTTGCAGCCGTTCCCGGATTGGCCTCGGCAGCAGCCGGTGCAGGATTAACCGAAGCATCCGGTTTTTTGACAGGTTTCTTTTTGCGGGTATCCACGTATGGGACATCGCGCCCGACTTCCTGAAGCTTGTTCATATCCCAGATAAGCTCGTTCTTGTTCTCAACCGAGAATTCGTATTTGGGGGCCATCTTGATAGCCGAGAAATTGCACGCTTCCTCGCACAGACCGCAGAAACAGCAGATGGTGAAGTCAATATCAAACTTTTTCAACACCCGCTTCTTGTCTTCGCCTCGGGGAGCGTCGATTGTGATAGCGGCCGTCGGACAGGCGCGCATACAGAGCATGCAGCCGGTGCAGTTAAGCTCGCCGGTCTCCTTGTCGGACAAAAGCACGACAATACCGCGCGAGCGCTCCGGCATCTCCCATCTCTCTTCCGGGTACTGAATGGTAATGGCGTGCCGCCCGAGGTGCTTGCCGGTAATGCCCATGCCGGCGATAAGTTCTTTGAGGCCTTTAAAAATCGCTTTCATCTTAGCAACTACCCTTACCAGTACCAGCCGGCGTATTTCATAATGGCGGCAATAATTAGATTAGCAAATGTTATCGGCACCAGGATTTTCCAGGCGAATTCCATCAACTGGTCAACCCGGAGCCTGGGATAAGTCCAGCGGAAAAGCATCAGCAAAAGAACCACGAGCAATGTCTTTCCTAAGAACCATGCCCACGACGGCAGGAACGCTCCCTGCCAGCCGCCGAAGAACAATGTCACGGCTATAGCCGACACGGTGAACATATTTACGAATTCGGCCAGGAAGAACATGGCGAACTTCATCCCGGAATACTCGATGTTGAACCCGGCCACCAGCTCCTGCTCCGCCTCGGGAATATCGAACGGCGTGCGGTTGGCCTCGGCCGTGGCGGCAATAATATAGGTTATGAATGCGATCGGGCCGAAGGGCACGCGGAAGATGAACCAGTTCCAAACCCAGCCGGACTGCGATTCGACAATATCAACCATAGAGAGCGAGCCGGTGAAAATGATGACAGTCAGGATCGACGCCACCATCGGGACTTCGTAGCTGACCACCTGCGCGGCGGAACGCATCCCGCCCAGCAAAGCGTACTTGTTGTTGGAGCCCCATCCGGCCATCAGCAGGGAAATCACGGTAAAGGTCGTGACCGCTATAATATAAAGAATGCCGATATTGAGATCGGCCACTATCAGGCCCTTGCCGAAAGGCATGACCACATAGGCGAGGAAAGCAGCCACAAAACAGATAATCGGCGCCCAGAAAAAGACAACCTTGTCGCGTTTTTCAACGCGGATATCCTCTTTCTGGAGCAGCTTGAGAGCGTCCATAATGGTTTGATACCAGCCGTGCCAGCCGGTCCGCATCGGACCGAACCGCTGCTGGATATGTGCGGCAATCTTGCGCTCCCACCAGACAAGAAAAAGCGCCAACAATGCCAGAATGCCGAACATCATAACGCCCAGCACACTATAGACGACGACAGTGAGCAGGGTTCCGGAGAGACCGATCGATTCGGCCAGGCCATACAACCATTCAAAGACAGGCAGCAGTTCCAGCATTAGCGATCTACCTCCGGCAAAATAATATCAAGTGAGGCAAATATAGCGACCAAGTCGGCCACAAGACAATTGGTGCCGAAATGTGGCAGCGCCTGGAGCTGGCAGAACGATCCGCCCCGGGCCTTCACCCGCACCGGCTTCTCGCTGCCATCGGAAAGGACATAGACACCGAGCTCACCGCGTGAGTTTTCGATCCGGGCATAGGTCTCACCCGCCGGCGGCTTGAACTTTGCCCTTACCTTGCCTTTGATCTCGCCCTCCGGAAGTCCGTCCAGTGCCTGGCGGAT
>DAOWIC010000151.1 GCA_030641085.1 Calditrichota bacterium | reverse complement strand
CGATTTAGGGCTTCTGAAAACCTCTCTGGCGACGGCATGCTGGTTGCTGAATGAGGGATACGCCCCTGACCATGAAGATTCCTGAACTCGTTTTGTCGAGGGGTGGATTCGGGAGGCCGGGGAGATAAGATGAACATGGAGAATGCAACCAACGATATGCTGCGAGGAGAGATAGACGGGGAAAACGGCAAAAAATCGGCTTTTCCCTATTGACAACAAGGTCCCTTGGCCTTATATTCTGTTTGGATGATAGGTGCGACAGTCAATTAAAGTAAAGCCGTTCGGAACCGGGCGGCGGAAACTTAGAGTCTTTCCGAGCAATACTTTCTATGTTAGTACTTCTTTCTTGAAGCCGCTGTGGGGGTGGCTCAAGAGATACAAACAGATTACTTAATGTAGAGACAACTGTTAACGAACTCGAACATCGTAAAAACGTAGCTATGTCCGGGATACGGTGGATGCTGAATCCCGGGTGGCCCTTACAGCGTGGGGAATACTGACTGAGTCTTGGCTAAGGGATTGATTAAGCGGCGACCATTAATTCTACGTTAGGAGGAACAGATGGTGTTTTTGAGTAATTTGCGGAAAGGCTCCGAGATATTCTGCCTCATCCTTGCCGCAACGCTGATTCTCTCAGCAGTTTCCTCAATTCAGGCTCAAATACCAGATCTGACAGTGGATGTCGGTGAAGTCTTTGCCACGCCCGGTGATACTGCCGTCACCATTCCCGTCTACCTTAGCAACCTTGTCGATGACATCTCTGGGTTTAACCTGTGGATAAAAGTCGATCGACCTGATCTTGTGATTTTTAAAACCAATACCGACACAATCATCGACACCACCTACTGGTTCTGCGACCAGTGGGATGGTGAAGTCTGCGTTGACTCCACCATGACCAACTATGAGGAGGAGTGGGATTTTATTGTGGTCGATTCAACCGTGGTCGAAAAGGCCCGGTTTGATACTACCGGAACGCTCTCTTCCGGATGGGATATGGTTGATGCCAGTTCCTTATCCGGCGTTGGCAATGACGTGGTCGTGGCGGGCCTGGCCGATATGGTCGGCTCTAACAAGAAGATTCCGGCCGGTCAGCAGGGAGGTGTTCTGATAAACCTGGTGCTCGATGTTTTTACGCAGATTCCCGATACCTTGACCGCGCGCGTGGTCACTCTCCAGATCCAGACCGAATTCAAGGACCATTTCGGCTTTTCCACGCCGACCGGTGGGTCTATCGGCTGGACGACCGTGATGGTGGAAGACACCTCCTGCTGGATCTGTGACCAGTGGGGCCCGCCGCCGTATGAGGACAGTTGCTTTGCGGATCACGAGATACCGTATATCATCCAGGATTTCTGCGACTGGATAGAGACCGATCTTATCGAGAAAACCATACTGGATACGGTGGCCGTCAAGGTGTACGATGGCTCGCTGCTGGCCCTGATACCGCCGCCGCCGGAGCTTGATTCGATCGGCCCGAAGACGACCAGTCCGGAATTTCTTTTGCAGTTCGGCGTTTCCGCCTCCGATCCGGATGAAACGACGCCGATTTTGACGGCGACACCGTTGCCGGAGGGTGCCATTTTCGTTGATAACGGCGACGGCACCGGCCAGTTCGACTGGACGCCAACCTACGAGCAGTTAGGAGTATACGAAGTCATGTTCTACGCTACCGACGAGATTACCATGGGTATCGACTCGGAGCTGGTGGATATCCAGGTTTCGACCTACATGTGCGGCAATGTGGACGGCCTGCAGCCGCCGCGTATTGATGTGGCCGACCTGGTCTATATGGTAAAATATATGTTCCACGAGGGACCGTTTCCGCCCGAGTCGGATTTGTCCTGCGACACCGATTGCAACGGGCGTGTCGATGTAGCCGACCTGGTCCTGTTTGTAAATTACATGTTCCACTCCGGACCGGATATCTGTGACGGTTGTTGAACATTGACGAATGACCAAAAACGATAAACAGCAAGAAGATGAAATAATCGGGCCGTTTGGGAGAACGGCCCCTAACAACCGGAAATAAATAGATGGAAGGGAGGACGCTTAAAAAAGGTATTTAAAAACGCGCTCGAATAGGAACGGGCCGCTAACCTACTCTTTGTTCGTTGTGAGTTTATCACCAGCTTGTTGGCTCTCGCTGGAGAGTGATTTACGACCGAATCCTGAGGGGGATATAAAAGTATGTTACGCAGCCTAATTTGCGCAATGTTAACGAAGTATTTAGGAGAGAAAAATGAAATCAAAATCATTTTTCCTTACTCTGGTTGCTTTGCTCGTGGCCTCTTTCGGACTCGCCTTTGCTGGTTCGATAACGATTGACCACATGGACGGTGTCTGGGACGATGGCGGTACTGACAGGATCGAGCCCAACAAGCCCGTCAACTTCTTCATGAGGTTCACTAACAACAACGGCGCCGCTGTTGAAGGTATGGCGACTGCCTGGAAGGTTTACATCCAGGGCGTCGACGAATCAACTCCGGCTCCGGGCGGCTCTTACACGCCGGTCACGATCGATACCATGCCCCTGATTCCGGGCTGGGTCGGTTACCCGTTTAATACAATCATGTGGGACCAGGGCTTCTCGCTGACGTATTTCAGCGCGGACGGCTCCGGTGCCGACACGGTTGGTATTAACGGTCTGAAGTCAGACGGTTTCGGTTTTGAGGACGGTTTCGACGAAGTTGCTGTCGCGATCTACACCGGTGGTGTTGCCGAAGGCGACATCCTGTGCATCGACTCCACCTTTGCTCCGCCGACCGCGTACTGGATGTGGGCTCCTCCGGGAGAAGGCGATCCGGTATGGGAAGGCCCGTACTGCTATCTGGCCCTGACTCCGCCGAACTTCCCGCCGACGATCACCAACTGCCCGGTGGGAGAGCAGCACTTCGACCACTGTGTCGCGGCTAGCATAACTTTCCTTGCGGAAGACGTCGAAAGTGACGCCATTACGTTCGAAAAGGTCTCCGGTCCCGGTACTGTTACGGTCGGCGGTGTGTGGAGCTATGCTCCGACGATCGTCGACGCCGAAGTCTCGACCCTGCTCGAGGTTCGCGCCTGTGATGACTTTGAAGTTGATCACTGTGGCCCTATCTGCGCTGTCGACCTCTGGTTTGACAATGTTGGTCCGACCTTCGCTACCGGTTGCGAAGCTTACAACGTCAACAACAACTCCGTGACCGATTTTCCGTTCACGGCCGATGACGATTGTGATGCTCTGACCTACAGCGTTGTCAGCATCACCCCGACCGGTGGTTCCGATCCTCTCATCGGTACCATGGAATTCCTGCCGGGTACCGGCACTCTCCGTGTCACGACCGACACCGATGATGATGGTACCTACGATGTCGTCGTAATGGTGTCCGACACCAAAGCGACGGATGAGTGCACTGTTGCTATAAGCGTTATTCCTGGCTCGCTCTATCAGATCGTTATTGGTGAAGTCGGCGAACAGTCGGAAGCCAAGAACGGTGGATTTGTGTACCAGGGTCAGCATGTCATGGTTCCGGTTATGCTGAACGCTGCCGCCAACGATATCGGCGGTTACGACATGCTTATCGCTTATGATGCCTCCGCTCTTAGTTTCCAGGCAGCCTATATTGGCGCCGAATTCGGCCCTGCCCCTGGCTGCGGATGGGAATATTTCACCTACCGTTTCGGCGCCGATGGCAACTGTGGCAACGCGTGCCCGAGCGGTCTGCTCACCGTAACGGCTATTGCCGAGACGAACAATGGTCCGCTGCACCCGGATTGCTTCCTTCCGGATCCGCTTGCAGTCGGCACCGTGCTGTTCAATCTCGACTTCCTCGTTACGAACGATTACAACTTCCAGTGCTCCTTCGTTCCGATTCGGTTCTTCTGGATGGATTGCACCGACAACGCCCTGTCTGATGAATTCGGTGAGATTATGCTGATCTCCGACGCGGTGTATGACGGTTACGATCCGGAAGCTGCCAACGGCAAGATGAATATATACAATCCGCTTTACGGAATGTATCCGACCTACTTTGGCGCTCAGGATATCGATTGCTTTACCCATGAGACCAAAGTACCGCTTCGCGCCGTCAGTTTCGAAAACGGTGGTGTCTGGATCGCGTGCGTTGATTCGATCGACGATCGCGGTGATATCAACCTGAACAATGTTGCCTACGAAATCGCTGACGCGGTTCTGTACAGCAACTACTTTGTTTATGGTCTGGGCGTATTCAATGTTAACCTCCAAGGCCAGATTGCTGCCTCCGACGTCAACGCTGATGGTCTTACCCTGTCGGTTGCCGACCTGGTATACCTCATCCGTGTAGTCATCGGCGACGCTCTGCCTTATGCCAAGATTGCTCCGGCGGCGATTAACTTCACCGTCGATGCCGGCATGGTTAATGTCGAATCCGCCATGGGTGCTGCTTATGTAGTCGTCGAAGGCGACGCCACTCCGACCCTGTTGGTTGACAACATGGAGATGCGCTATGCCTACGATGCCGACATCAACGCCACCCGCGTTCTGGTTTACAGCATGGAAGAAGGCGCGACCTTTGACGGTACCTTCCTGAACGCCAACGGCACTGTCGTTAGCGCTGAGTTTGCTACCTATGAAGGCGCCCCGGTAACCGCTAAGCTGGTTCCGACCGCTTACTCGCTGTCTCAGAACTATCCTAACCCGTTCAACCCGACTACCAATATCGCCTTTGATCTGCCGCAGACCAGCGACTACAGCCTCCGCGTGTTCAACGTGACAGGCCAGAAGGTTGCCGAGTTTGCCGGTTCGTCCGAAGCCGGTACGGTTGTCATCGAGTGGGATGCTCAGGATCAGGCTTCCGGTATCTACTTCTATAAGTTGGCTGCCGGTAACTTCACCGCTACCAAGAAGATGGTGCTCTTGAAGTAACCTGACCTATTACTATACACTCCGGAAAGGTTAATCCCTTTCCGGAGGGTAATTTTCGGAGGGCTAGAGAAATTGGGAAACTGGTAACGAGGAAAGATTTGAATAGTAAGAGACTTAATAATTCTATTATGAAGATGACCCAACGGATGATGGCGTTTAAACGGAATTTCGACAGGTTGGTCATCTTTTTGCATTATGTTGCATTACTTCTTTTTACATGCGGAGCACAGGTGCAAACCGTTGCGGACTTGCACATTAGAAGCTCATATCTTCCAGGTCACACCGCCTTTCTCTCTTCTCAGTACACATCTTTTAGGACAAGGGGTTTTTGATCGTCCAAAAGCTAACAAGTTCAGACGACGTTGAATGAGATTGTAAGTTCGTGAGTTACAAGCCGTTAATCGTGCGGCGCGGACAAAAGATATCGTTGAAATAGTGCGGTTGATCGCCCGTGATGGGGATGAAGAAACTGCAAACTATTTGTGACACGGGTCTGATGTTTGCACGAGTTGAGGTTGAGATGGAAGCTACAAACTGGAATACTACACTGATTTACAGGTACTTTGCGGTAGTTCTGCTGCTGCTGCCGGCCGTGGCCCTGCCCGGCTCGGCATCGGCTCAGGGCGACTCGTTTTATATTGATTCCGTTCAGGCCGCTCCCGGGCAGGATGTACCGGTCCGCTTTTTCATGAGCAATTCCGAACCGTTAAGCTCGCTGTCACTGCCGATCAGCTATGATCCGGCGCTTTTGACTCTGAAGTCGGTCAGTTTCAGTGATTCCCGAGGTGAGTATATCGCCAACAAGCTGGTCACTCCGGCCGATGCCGGTGATGTCAACGGCCATTTTCTGGTCGGTTTTATGGTTCTGTTTGAGGACGCCCTTCCGGTTGGCGATGGTCTTCTGTTTACGGCTCTGTTTAACGTGTCCGAATCCGCAACAGCCGGTACTGCCTCGATTATCGACAGTCTCTTTTATCCCCCCGGCGGCGAGGTTCTCTTTGTCGAAGCCGACAGCTCTCATCTCATCTATCCCGAATTTTCCGCCGGTAAAGTAGTCGTCACCAGTGTCGTCAACCAGCCTCCGACAATCGCTTCCATTCCCGACCAGTCAATTTTTGAGGGCGACAACCTGACTCTGAACATTTCCGCCGGCGACCCCAACAACGATCCGATCGTGCTGGTCTGTACCGATAAGCCGCTGGGCGCTACCTTTGTCGACAATGGCGACGGCACCGCCGTTTTTGGCTGGCAGTCCGATTATATCGGACCGAACTCCGCCGACGGCTCTCCGTTCAGTATTCGGCTCTGGGCTTCCGACGGCGATTTGTCGGCCGATAGCGAGATCCCGGTGAATGTCGTCAATCTTAACCGCAAGCCGGTTATTGTTGCCGATGACCTGATTGAGGCTGAGTCGGGCGGCGAGTTGAACCTGACTGTTTCAGCCTACGATCCCGATTTTGAACCGGTCACGTGGGAAGTGATAAACCTTCCTTCCGGCGCGACCTTTGATTATGAAAACCCGGGCGAACTGTACTGGTCGACGGCGCTGGTGGACACTGGATCCTATGACCTGACTCTGATCGCCTCTGACCCGCAGGGCTACGCCGACACTGCTGCCATGGTCATACATCTTCAGCCTACTTCGATCTACTCGCTCACACTTGACACCACCAGCGCTTTCCCGGGTGAATTAGTGGCGTGCAACATCACGCTGGACAACAAGAGCCCGATCGGCTCTTTCAATCTGCTCTATCATTATGATCCTTCGGTATTGACGCTTCTCGACGTCTCTTCGATGGATACTCGGGCTGATGAGTTCGAGTACTATAATGTGAGCTTGGATGATAACCAGACCCCCGGTCTGGTGCGTATCATCGGCATCGCCGACAACGGCGGCGGAACCTCGCTGCTGGGCTCCGGTGACGGTCTGGTCGCCAATATCCTGTACCGCGTTTCTTCGAACATCAGCTTCAGCGGTATGAACGTGCCGGTCAGGTTCCAGTTCCTTGACGCCGGTCTCGACGACAACACCATGACCGATACCCTGGGCGTTCGCATCGAGCAGGAAGCTATTGACCATGAAGATGGTTATGTGAATGTCCTCAGCCTGGGCGAGGTGAAGATTGGCGATATAAACCTCAATTATATCGCCTATGAGATAGGCGACGCAATCTATCTGACCAATCACTTCATGAATCCGTCGCTTTACCCGCTCAACCCGCTGCAGTACGCCAACTCGGACGTCAATCACGACGGCGCCGGCGCTACTATCGGCGACCTGGTGACCCTTATTAATGTGATCGTCAACGGCGCTTCGGCCCCGCGGACCAGCGCTGAAGCCCTGACTCCGGCCGACGTTTACTGCCAGACTACGGGCGATCGAACAGAGATCGTCTGCCGGGCCGATTTCGAACTGGGCGGATTGCTGCTGAACGTGGAATCGGGCGATGAAATCGCCCTTGAGAAGATAGAAAATCAGAGTGACCGGATGACGGTCGATGCCAGTCTGGACGGTAACATTCTGCGCCTGTTGATCTACAGTTTCGAGGGCGCGTGTGTGCAGCCGGGTGAAACCAGCCTGATTGGCATCGGCGGTCTTGCCGACGCCACTATTATTTCCGCTTCCGTGGCGGATATCGACGGTCGGATGGTCGAGGTCAGCCTCGGACGCACGGCCGGTGCGGTCCCGGAGAGCTTCAAGCTCCATCAAAATTACCCCAATCCGTTTAATCCGGATACCCGCATCGATTTTGATCTACCGCAGAGCAGCCGGGTGGCTCTGGCGGTCTTTAATGTTTTGGGTAGAAAAGTCAAGACGCTTATAAATGAACAAATGCCTGCCGGCACTCACACGGTTGTCTGGGACGGCCGTGAGGATAACGGGAACCCGGTTGCGTCCGGTGTCTATCTTTATCGTCTTGAGACCGGATCATCGGTGTTTACCCGCAAGATGATGCTGCTGAAATAGGCATGTTGAGGTGGAAGATAATGTTTTGTCTAATATGTGGAGGTAAAGAATGAGACGGTTGAAAAACCCCCTCTTATACCTGACCCTGCTGTGGTTGCTTGCCCTGGGTGGAGTCTCCCACGGGCAGGTGGATTGTGATATTATCGGCATGTCGCCCAACGACACTGTTCGAGTGGTGTCTACTATTGTGGCTCCCGGCGACACCCTGAATGTTCCGATCTGGATTAAGAATATAGAGACCAACATCGCCAGCTTCCAGATATATCTCGAGTTTGATGAGACTCTGCTTCAACCGATTGTTGTCGGGGTCGATAGTCTGTTCGACAGCCTCGGTGTTTTCCAGGGGCAGGTTCAGGAGTTCTACGACTACTACGTCACCGGTCGTTTTCTCGAAACCGAGGAAAAGCTCGACTCGCTCGGCTTTCCATATCTCGACACCGTGACACGGGTTCAGGCTTTCAGCGAATTGGATTTTCCGCCCGATGATCCGGATCTGGGCCGGCTGAAGATACTGGCCCTGCCGGAGCTTATTCCCGACCCGCCGCCGGTGATTAGAACCGGCGAAGGCGACATTATGCTGCTCAGGTTCGCCATCCCGGAGGATGCTCCGGACGGTTATACCGCTGTCGGTTATTACACTGAGACGATTGAGATTCGCGAGGAGGAATTCCCCTACGATATTATCAGGACCGACTGTTTGTATTCGCGCTACGGTGATTCGACCGGTAACATCGACCGGCGCCTGACAACCATTGCCGGTACAATCAAGATTGAAACCGGCTACGTGCCGGGTGATCGGCCAACGATCGTGACCTTCGGCGCCTCGCCCACGACTATCGAATCCGGGCAGTCATCAACACTCAGTTGGGAAGTTGTTGACGCAACCTCGCTTACTATCAGTCCCGATGTCGGGTCGGTGACGCCGGTCACGGCCGGATCGGTGAGTGTCTCACCAACGAGTACAACGCAATATACGCTAACGGCGACCAATGCCGAAGGCTCGGTGGCGGCGATGACAACGGTAACAATCGGGACCGCCGGCGACAATACAGCACCTACTATATCGCCCGTGGCCGGCAGCCCGTTTACGATAAGCCAGGGCGAATCGGTATCATTCACCGTTAACGCCAGTGACGCCGATGGTGATAATATCACCCTGAGCGCGATTTCGCTGCCGAACAACGCGACTTTCAGCGAGGCGGTCGGGACCGGATCGGTGAGCAGCAATTTCAGTTTTACGCCCGATGTTACCCAGTCGGGTCAGTTTGTCGCCACCTTCCGGGTAACCGACAGCCCCAGCGGCGCCTCTACCACCCTTTCGGTGGTCATTAATGTAACCGAAATCTTGATGGACCGCCTCTTTACCACATCGGCCGACGGCTTGAAGCCGGTCGGCGGTTTGCGCGGCAATCCGGCAGTCTATTTCCCGATAAATCTGATTACATCGCAGACAGTCTACGGTGTGCAGTTTGACTTTGAGTACGACCCGGTCTATTTCGAGGTCGACTCGTTTGTGGTCACCGGCCGTACGGTCGACTATGTCGTGTATGACAATATCGACCAGACGCCCGGTTCGATCACGGTGCTGGCTTTCGGCCTGGCCAACGAGCCGATAGTCAATGTCGATGATACGACCGCGATTCTCTACGCCGTCATGTCGATCGATTCGGCGGCCAGCCCGGGAGATTATCCGGTGACCCTGTCCAACGGCTGGGAATCGGTCAACCCCGATCCGGATGTACCTTCGCTGGAGTTGGCTATGAGCTCCGGTATCATCCAGGTCGACCAGCCCGGCGACGTCAACCTTGACAAACGGATCAACGTGGCTGACCTGGTTAATATTGTAGCGCAGATGATCCACAATTTTGAGCTGGATCCTCGGCAGTTTGACTGTGCCGATGTCATTATTAATGACACGGTCGATGTTTTCGATCTGGTCGGCGTGATCAACATCATCTACGGTCTGCCGGTTTCACCGGCTCCGCAGGAGTACCTGGTCGAGGAGCCGGCGACAATCGCGCTGGAATACAACGACCTCAACGCCGGTGGCAGCGATATGATGGTGGTTCGTTCGGAACTTCCCACCGATATCGCGGCGGTGCAGCTTGAAATCAACTACGACCCCGCAACGGTTATCCTGGGCACGCCGACTGCGGGCGCCGAGGCGGCCCAGTTGGCGCTGAATTATCGCGATGATGCCAACGGACGGCTGAAAGTACTGTTGAATTTCACTAACCCGTTTGCGCTGAATGAATTGATTCAACAGGGAGGCGCCGACCTTCTCAATGTGCCGATCATCGCCCGCGGCGATGTTGCGGCCGGCAACAAGGACCAGCTCAGGATTACCAAGGCGCTCCTGTCGACCGCCGAGGCCGCCTCGGTTGCGGTTGATGGTGTCGATGCGCCGATGCTGGTGCCCGAATCGTTTACCCTGCATCAGAATTACCCGAATCCGTTTAACCCGACCACGACGATCGAGTATTCCATCTCGACCACCGGTCAGGTGCGGCTTGATATATTCAATATCCTGGGACGCCATGTAAAAGCGCTTGTCGACGGCGTCAGATCGGCTGGCAACTATTCAGAAGAGTGGGATGCTACCGATGATAATAGTCAGAGAGTAGCCAGCGGAATCTACCTTTACCGGCTGCATAT
>DAOWIC010000319.1 GCA_030641085.1 Calditrichota bacterium | reverse complement strand
GGGGCCGATTGCATCCGACAAAACGCGTGTTATCGAGGGTATCGCTCCCAGCGTGATCGAGCGTCAGCCGGTGAAAGAGCCGGTGCAGACCGGCCTCAAGGCGATTGACTCGATGATTCCGATCGGTCGCGGACAGCGCGAGCTTATTATCGGTGACCGTCAGACCGGCAAAACGGCACTGGCGCTTGATACCATTATCAATCAGAAAAACTCCGACATCATCTGCATCTATGTCGCCATTGGTCAAAAATCATCGACCGTGGCCCAGGTAGTGGAAACGTTGCGGAGCCAGGGCGCCATGGATTACACGATCGTTGTTTCGGCCAACGCCACCGACGCGGCCCCGCTGCAGTATATCGCGCCATATGCGGGCTGTGCAATGGGCGAGGAGTTTATGTACGAAGGCAAACACGTCCTGTGCATCTATGACGATCTTTCCAAGCAGGCCGCGGCGTACCGTCAACTGTCGCTGCTGCTGCGTCGTCCTCCGGGCCGTGAAGCTTACCCGGGCGATATTTTCTACTGCCACTCGCGTCTTCTGGAACGTGCTTCCAAGCTGTCCGACGAACTGGGCGGCGGCTCGCTGACTGCGCTGCCGATTATTGAAACCCAGGCGGGCGATGTCTCGGCCTATATCCCGACTAACGTTATTTCGATTACCGACGGCCAGATATTTCTCGAATCCGAACTGTTTTTCGCCGGCATTCGCCCGGCGATCAATGTCGGTATCTCGGTCTCACGCGTGGGCGGTAACGCCCAGGTGAAAATGATGCGACAGGTGGCCGGATCGTTGAAGCTCGATCTGGCGCAGTACCGTGAGCTGGCCGCGTTTACCCAGTTCGGTTCTGATCTGGATGAAGCAACGCGAAAACAGCTTAATCGCGGTGACAAGATGGTTGAGCTGCTCAAGCAGGGGCAGTATGTACCGATGCCGGTTGCTCGCCAGGTGATTATTTTGTGGGTGGGCACCAGCGGGTATTTCGACGATCTGCCGACGGCTGCAATCGGCCGCTTTGAAGAGGAGTTCTTTGCTTTCTGCGAAAAGAACTTCCCGGATATCGAACACACGCTCGCCCAGGAGAAGAAGATTTCCGACGAGCTTCAGGCGAAAATGAAACAGGCGACTGAGGAATTCAAGCAGCAGTTCAAGGCTGACGAGGCTTAACCGCGAACCGCGTGTTGAAATACGGATTGGATAGGCAACGCCGATGGCGACACTGAGAGAAGTCAAGAAGCGAATTCGCACGGTAGAGTCCACCATGCGCATCACCAAGGCGATGGAGATGGTGGCGGCGGCAAACCTGCGCCGGGCGCAGCGGCGTGTGGAGCAGACCCGCCCCTACAGCGCCAAGATGGACGAAATGCTGAGTCATCTTGCCACCGGTTCCTCCGGGGAGATCACTCACCCCTATTTCGAACAGCGCCCGGTGAAGAAGAAGACGCTGGTCGTTGTTACGTCCGACCGGGGTCTGTGCGGTTCGTACAATTCCACAGTGATCCGCAAAGCGATGCAGTGGCTTGAAGATAACAGCGCCGTCGAAACCGAAATCGTCACTATCGGACGCAAGGGTAACGATTTCTTTGACCGCCGACCGTGGCCCATCGCGGGCTATTGGGGTGACTGGGGCGGTGCTCTTGACTACGATCGGGCACGCGAGGTTGTCGGCTTTCTGACCGAACGTTTTGTCGACGGTCAGACCGACGAGATCGACCTCATGTTCACCCAGTTTCTCTCCACTGTCCGGTATAACCTGACCCGCGAGCGATTTCTGCCGGTGGCCGGGCCCGAAATAGAAGAGGGCACCACCGTACATAGTGAATACATCTTCGAACCGTCGCCGGAGGCGATTTATGCCGCGCTCATGCCCGGTTACGCCATGACCAAGATGGTCAAGGCGCTGGCCGAGTCGTTTGCCTCGGAGCACGGAAGCCGGATGATGGCGATGGGGAACGCGACCACCAACGCCAAGGAAATGGCCCAGACCCTGACACTGGACTACAACAAGGCTCGTCAGGGACAGATTACGACCGAGTTGCTGGAGGTGATCTCCGGAGCGGAGGCGTTGAAGGGCTGATAGGATTGGAAAAGAATATGTTTTGTATAGATTGGAGTGCTTTCGATGGCTGAAAATATCGGCAAAGTTGTCCAGGTAATCGGGCCGACGGTGGACTGCGAGTTCCCGGCCGATTCCCTGCCCAATATTTTGAACGCTATCAAGATTGTTGATAAGGAAAAAAATATCAACCTGACCATTGAGGTCGCCATGCACATCGGCGACAACGTAGTCAGGTGTGTGGCGATGGCCTCGACCGATGGTCTCGTGCGCGGTATGGATGTGATCGATTCCGGATCGCCAATTACCGTGCCGGTTGGCAAAGAATCGCTGGGACGGCTGTTTAATTTGCTGGGCGAGGCGATCGATCACGGAGAGCCGATTCCGGCCGACACCCGGCGGATGCCGATTCACCGCGCCGCTCCGACCTTCGTCGAGCAATCGACCGAAAAGGAAATGTTCGAAACCGGCGTCAAGGTGATCGACCTGCTGGAGCCTTATTCCAAGGGCGGTAAAGTCGGCCTGTTCGGTGGCGCCGGTGTGGGCAAGACGGTCATCATTCAGGAACTGATTCACAATATTGCCACCGAGCACGGCGGTTATTCCGCTTTTTGCGGTGTCGGAGAGCGTACCCGCGAAGGCAACGACCTTTATTTGGAAATGACCGAGTCCGGCGTTATCAAAAAGACGGCGCTCATATTCGGCCAGATGAATGAGCCGCCCGGCGCGCGTCTGCGGGTCGGACTTTCCGGGCTGACCATGGCCGAGTATTTCCGCGATGAAGAAAACCAGGACGTATTGCTGTTTATCGATAATATCTTCCGCTTCGTCCAGGCCGGTTCCGAAGTGTCGGCGCTGCTCGGCAGGATGCCGTCCGCGGTAGGCTACCAGCCGACTCTCGGCTCGGAAATGGGCGCCCTTCAGGAGCGGATCACCTCCACCCGGACCGGGTCGATTACCTCGGTTCAGGCTATTTACGTCCCGGCTGACGACCTTACCGATCCGGCCCCGGCGACGACCTTCTCGCACCTTGATGCTACCACGGTGCTTTCGCGACAGATCGCCGCGCTCGGACTCTATCCGGCGGTTGACCCGCTTGATTCCACCTCGCGTATTCTGGACCCGCTAATTGTCGGGGAAGAACACTATCGCGTCGCCCGCGGTGTACAGGTGATTCTCCAGCGGTACAAAGATCTCCAGGATATTATCGCGATTCTCGGTATGGATGAACTGGCCGAAGGCGACAAGCTAATAGTGCAGCGGGCGCGCAAGATTCAGCGCTTTTTGTCGCAGCCGATGTTTGTGGCCGAAGCGTTTACCGGCAAGCCCGGCGCTTATGTCAAGGTGGAGGATACGGTGAGCGGTTTTGCCGATCTTATCGACGGCAAGTTGGACCATATCCCGGAGCAAATGTTCTTCATGGTTGGCGGTATCGAGGATGTGCTCGATGCCTACGAAAAATCGAAGCGCTGATAGACGATGTTTCATTTATCGATCGTAACGCCAGAAAAGGTCTACTTCGAGGCCGAGATTGAGTCACTGACAGTGCCCGGGACCGAGGGCTACCTGGGCATTCTGACCGACCACGCGCCGCTGATTACGGCGCTCACGCCGGGTCGTATTGAGGTGCGTGACAACGACAACAAGATGCACGTGATGGCGGTGACAAACGGCTTCCTCGAAGTGTCAAATAATGTCGCCACGCTGCTGGCCGACGCAGTCGAGGTTGCCGAGGAAATCGACCTTGATCGCGCTCAAACGGCCTATGACAGGGCTAAAGCCAAACTGGGCGCCTACCAGGACGGTCAGAGCGATATCGACCTTCCCTCGATACAGGCCGCGCTTGTGCGGGCCGCCAACCGAATCAAGATTTATCGGGAAACCCACTGATCCCTTTGCCGGTTATAGACAGAGTAACCTAATAGCAACAATGTAGATAGCATGGGGCCATGAAGCCCCCGGCACGGGCAAAATACCCCTCCGACAGCCTAAAACTTCTGGCAACCCTATGGCTGGCAGATGGTTGACTGGGTGTTTTGCACTTGACTTTTGGCGTATTCTTGAGTAACATCTAAGGCTATGATACTTGACTTGCGGGAATTTGAGACCTTCCCCGCGCACAAATCGCTCGAAGCCGATCCCGCGAGCTTGGCGGTGGATTTTGAGGGAGTCAGACGGGTTGACAAACTTCAGCTTGATCTGACCATTCAGAAGGCGGGCGAGGAACATTATTGCCAGGGGCAGGTTAAAGCCGTGGTAAGCTTGGAATGTTCGCGATGCCTGACTGAATTCAGCCGCGAATTGGTCAACGATACCGATTTTATTGTGTGTACCAAGGAGCAGTACGAAAGTCACCAGGAGGCTATCGACTCCGAAGATTACGTATTGTTAAAGGGCAGCGATCTTATGGCGGATGTCAGCGATATCGTTCGTCAGGCTGTTATCCTGGCGGTCGGTATCATGCCGGTGTGCCGCAAAGACTGCCGTGGTCTCTGTCCGCAGTGCGGGTTGAACCTCAATGAGGGATCCTGCGACTGCAAGAATGAGAAAATAGATCCGCGCTGGGAAGGCCTGAAAGACCTGCCCGGCCTAGAACAGGAAAAACCGAGGGAATAACTGATGCCTCTTCCAAAAAGAAGACATTCACGCACCAGAGGGCGGAAAAGACGCACCAACTGGAAAATATCGATGCCGTCGGTTGGTGATTGTCCGCACTGCCACCAGCCTAAGATGCCTCACCACATTTGTACCCATTGTGGTTACTACAACGGCCGTAAGATAATTGAGGTCAAGGAAGCGTAAGGGTAGATCTGATCCCGTGAAGGGGTCGAAACCACTTACGGCAATAATGACGATGGCTAAAAGATATACCGTTGTCCTTGATGTGATGGGGGCTGACAGCGGCGAAGAGCAGATTATCCAGGGCGGAATCGACGCGGCCGAAAAGCTCGGCGACGATCTACGTCTGGTTTTTGTCGGTGACAAGGAACGTATCGATGCGTTTTTGGCCACGCGGCAGAATCTGCCCAAAAATATCGCCGTGGAGCATGCTGCCGACACGGTGCCGATGCACATTGCCGCCACCGACGGTGTCCGTATGCGCAAAAGCTCCATCTCTGTCGGCATTAAGCTGGTCAAGAACGGTATTGCTGACGCCTTTGTCTCTCCGGGCAACACCGGAGCGGTAATGGCTACGGCGCTTCTGACGCTGGGGCGGATCGAGGATGTCAGTCGTCCGGCGATCACGGCCCTGTTTCCCACTTCGACCGGCCGGCCCACGGTGGTTCTCGATGTCGGCGCCAATGCCGACAGCAAGCCGCTTCACTTGTCGCAGTTCGCTGTCATGGGTTCGGTCTACTCGCAGATTGTTCACAATCTCGAATATCCGCGCGTGGGGTTGATTTCCATCGGTGAGGAACGAAGTAAGGGCAACGAACTGATATTCAACGCTCAAAGACTGCTGAAAAGCTCGAAAATTAACTTTGTGGGCAATATTGAAGGTCGAGATATTCTGTCCGGTACGGTTGATGTGGCCGTTACCGATGGTTTCACCGGCAATATCCTGTTGAAGCTGGCCGAGTCGGTTCAGCCGATGCTGGTCAAGGCTGTCCAGCGTCAGGTTCAGACAAACATTTTCTCCCGGGTGGGCGCAATGCTGTTGCTGCCTTTTTTGAAACGAATGAACAACACCTTCGACTACTCCGAACGTGGCGGCGCGCCCCTGCTCGGTATTAACGGCGTGGTTCTTATCTGTCACGGTTCCTCAAACAGCAAAGCCATGTGTAATGCCGTTGTCGGTGCCTTTGACATGGCATCACGGAAGATAAATGAACGTATCCACAACGAGTTGATAACAAATCACTTTGGACAAAGCAATGGATCTAAAAACAAGAGCGAAAATAATCGGAACGGGGTCCTATGCTCCCCCGCGGTTGATGACCAACGCTGATTTCGAGCGAATTGTCGACACTTCCGACGAATGGATCACCACCCGGACCGGCATTAAGGAGCGACACATTGCCGCGCCGGATATGACCAGTTCAGATATGGCTGTCGAGGCTTCAAAGAAGGCTCTTGAAGATGCCGGGTGCACCCATGAGGA
This sequence comes from Calditrichota bacterium, assembly GCA_030641085.1. Lineage (GTDB taxonomy): Bacteria > Zixibacteria > MSB-5A5 > GN15 > FEB-12 > DAOWIC01. Next base: position 65 of record DAOWIC010000319.1, on the reverse strand, counting down.
TATCGATCTGCTGGTTGTGGGTACGGTTACTCCTGACTATAAATTACCGTCGACCGCCTGCGTGG
>DAOWIC010000228.1 GCA_030641085.1 Calditrichota bacterium | reverse complement strand
TCGACCGCCAGCGTCACCCTAACCTTATAGCCAATAGCGGGGATCTCCTCCGCGCGCGCCGCGGCATAGAATCCATCCCGGATATAGTTACGCTCCACCGTACTCTGTTTTTGAACCGCGCCGAAAGCGACATGATGGTTGGTAATAATCAGACCATCCGGCGAAACAAACGAGCTGCTCCCCCCACCCAGTTGCACGACCGCGTCGGCGAGCGCGCCCTGTCCCGGGTTGAATATTTCCTCCGGCGTCAACTCCAGCCCGGCGGCCCGAAGGCTATCCAGGGGCAGCCTGTCGAGATCATATAATGGCCATAGTCCGTCGTCGGCCGAAATGTTGCTACATACGACAGCACACCACGTTGTTATTAGCAGAGATAAGATGAGTTTGCGATACATCTGATCCTCCATTTCATTTAACGTAATAACGCCATCTGTGGCCGTCTATGCAAGAGCAACGATGACCGCCGGAGCGCTTCGCGGCAGACAAAACCGCCGCGGCCGACCCGGCACATTCACGAAAATGCCGTAATTTCAGCCAAATCCCGCCCGGCGCTAAAATGTACTCCATGGCCACGATTCTGCTGACTTTGCTGGTCGCATCCGGTATCGGCAGTCGCTTCGCCGATCGGGTGGGCACCAAAGTCGCCTTTGCGGGAATCCTCATCTGGCTGATCCTGGATATATTCGTCTTCGGCAGTATCACCGGCGCGCTCGGAGGTCTGACCATGCTGCCGCGCATTTTGATAACGGTGCTGCTCATCTTCCCGCTCGGCTTCTTTATGGGGATGCCATTCGCGAAAGGCACCTTTTTGGTCGGTGAACTCGTTGACTGGGGTTTTGCGGTTAATGGCGCGGCCTCTGTGCTCGGCTCGACTGTCATTATTTCGGTGGCCATGTCGTTGGGGTTTTCGGCGGCTCTGGCGGTTGGCGCCCTGCTTTACCTTCTGGCCCTTGGCTTGATTTCGGCTAAGATGGTCTGGTAGGAGTGTGATTCAGGCGAACCTAAACGATTGTTGACATGATCTTTGACGACCGGTAGTTTGCAGCCATCGCGGGATTTTATCAACATCGGAGGGAGCCTATCTATGAACGAGACTAATTCTGTTCAACCGATCGACAATGCTTTGCCGCAGGAGACATTGCCTAAGCCGCTGATAAAGGCCGGGTGGCTGCGCGGCCTGATCTTTCTCATTATCATGTTCGTCGTGACCACTGTGCTCGGAGTCGCCGTTGTATTTGCTCTGGGGAAACCGATCGCATCGATGGAAGATCTCATGGGGTCACTTGGTACGCCGACTCTGACCGCAGTCTACGGAATCATCCTGTGCGTTACGATGCTGCTGGTATTTATCTTCAGGACTCAGGTAGACCGCCGGTCGCTGGTATCGCTCGGTTTTTCGTTTGGGAAACAGGATCGACGCGATCTGGTGGCTGGACTGCTCTGGGGAATCGGGGTCGTAACTACTGTGTTCCTGATTCTTTTGACCTCTGGACAGATCCGGGTGGTGGCGTTCGAGTTTCCCATGGGGCAACTGGCGTGGGGAATTCTGCTTTTCGTGTTCGTTGCCCTCCAGGAGGAGATCGTTTCCCGGGGCTACCTGTTGAACAATTTCATGCAGTCGGCCAACAAGTATTTGTCGCTGGTTCTGGTGAGTGTCCTCTTCGCCCTCGGCCACGGCACAAATCCGAATGTCTCCACGATTGGCTTGGCCAACATTGTCCTGGCGGGGCTGCTTCTGGGCATTTACTACGTCCACAAACAGAATCTCTGGTTTCCCATCGGCCTGCATTTCACCTGGAATCTATTCCAGGGCTATGTGCTGGGGTCACCGGTCAGCGGCGTGGGGGTGGACAGCATTGTCAGGATAGAATTTGCCGGCAACGAATTGCTGACCGGCGGTGATTTCGGGTTCGAGGCGTCGCTGGTAACCACGCTGGTGACCATAGCTGCAATACTGGTCATTCACTTTAAGTATCGCGCGAAGAAACCGGACAGTGCGATAGAGCCGGTCGGCCCTGGCATGGAGACCGATCCCACCTGAGATCGAAGCGGGAGCGGTAGGTCAGGACCGGGGCTGGTTGCGGGTTTTCCGATGGTTTAGTCCATTATGCCGCACCCCAGGCCGCTTTTCCCGATTATTAAATCCGGAAATGTGCCGCTTATCGTCAAAATGAGGGTGATTAATCCGATAATATCTATTAATATCGGTATTGATTCTCACAATACGTTGGGCAAAATCAAACCGCGCTGAATTGGCGGGGCCGCAGTAGAGGGGAAAAATGGATTCTGCGAGATATTTTATCTGTCTGGTAACATGTCTGTTAATCTGTCAATTTGCCGCGGCTCAGGATATGCCGCACGAAGAACTGACGCGGGAGTGCGAGACCTGCCACGCCTTTGATTCGTTCAAAGAAGTCAGTTTCGAACACAGCAGTACCGACTTTACGTTGATCGGCAGACACAACAAGGTCAACTGCGCCTCATGCCACTCGCTGAAAGATTTTTCGCAGATCGATTCCGCCTGCGTCTCCTGCCACCGTGACATCCACGAAGCCAAGCTCGGTCCCAATTGCGATCGCTGTCATACTCCCAACGGTTGGGGGATTTTCAATATCGAAGATATCCATCTCGAATCCAGCTTTCCCCTGATGGGTCGCCATGCCCAGGTGGATTGCCAGGGATGTCACAAGAGTCTGCCGCGCGGTGATCTGTCGTTCAACACCACGCGTTGTGTCGAGTGCCATGAGAAGCATTATCTCGAGGTTCAGGCGCCCAACCATGTCGCCGGCGGTTTCCCCACCGATTGCCAGGAATGCCACCAGATGAATTCGTGGCGGCCAGCCCTGATGACCAGCCATGACGCCTTCTTCCCGATCTTCTCCGGAACCCATGACGGCGAATGGGATGAATGCGCCAACTGTCATACAGATCCGGCGTCGTTTCAGATATTCAACTGCCTCACCTGCCACGAACACAAGCGTGACCGAATGGACGCCAGCCACCAGGGGATTTCAGGCTACACCTACAACAGCCTCGACTGCTTAATCTGTCACCCGACCGGCGAAAAGCAACAGTATGTCGCCCATGACGCCGAGTATTTCCCGATCTTTTCCAGCGCTCACAGTGGAGTCTGGGACGGCTGCTACAACTGCCACACGGTGGTGGGTGACCGCAGTCAGGTCAGTTGTCTCGAATGTCACGAGCAGGCGACCGCCAGCTCGGTTCACACCGGTATCACCTCCTATAGCTGGGAGACATCCGCCTGCCTGACCTGTCATCCGGATGGAACCGGCGGCGAGTACCCGGCCCATGACGCCGAGTATTTCCCGATCTACTCCGGTAATCATGCCGGAGTCTGGATGGCCTGCGCCACCTGTCATACCGACCCGAACAACCGCAGCGTTTATGACTGCTTCGCCTGTCACGAGCAGGCACCGATTGATATCGTGCACCAGGGGATGCTGTCATACGTTTATGAGAGCACGACCTGTTTCAGTTGTCACCCGGTCGGCGTCAGGGAAGATTACCCGGAGCACGATGGCGCTTTCTTCCCCATTTACACCGGTGGTCACAGTGGCGTCTGGTCGGATTGTTCCGACTGTCATACCGATCCGAATGATCGCGCGGTCTTTACCTGTATCACCTGTCATAATCAGCCGACCGTCGACGGAGTCCATGTCGGTATCCCCGGCTATCTGTATTCGAGTAATTCCTGCTTCTCCTGTCACCCGACCGGAGATCCGGGCGAATATCTGGTCCACGACGGAACCTATTTCCCTATCTATTCCGGTAATCATGCCGGAGTCTGGACGGCCTGCGCTACCTGCCATATCGACCCGAACAACCGCAGCGTATATGATTGCCTCGCCTGTCACGAGCAGGCACCGATTGATATCGTGCACCAGGGGATGCTGTCATACGTTTATGAGAGCACGACCTGCATGACCTGCCACCCGTCGGGAGCGGTGACCGATTATCTTGAACATGACGGCGCCCTCTTCCCGATATACTCCGGCAACCACACCGGGGTCTGGGCCGACTGCGCTACCTGCCATATCGACCCGAACAACCGCGCGGTGTTTGACTGCCTCGTCTGTCATGAGCAGGGAACAACCGATGGAGATCACACGGGTATACCGGGCTATCAGTACGAAAGCAATTCCTGTTACGATTGCCATCCGACCGGTGACGGTGGTCAGTTCACCCTTCACGACGCGCTCTATTTCCCTATCTATTCCGGCACACACAATGCGCCCTGGGCAAGTTGCTCGACCTGTCATACGGATATGAACGACGCCACCGTATTCTCCTGTTATTTTGGATGCCACCGCCACAACGAGAGTCGATCTTTCAACGATCACTTTGGTGTGTCGGGCTACGTATGGGATTCGTACGCTTGCTATAGTTGTCACCCGACGGGAGTAGCGCATTGAGGAACTGGAAATGAAATTGAGATACATCGCATCTTACGCTCTGCTGACACTCATCGTAGCCGTCGCTTGTGGTATGGCGGTCGGTCAGGCCTCCGAACTGTTGCAGGGCAAAGTGACTCTGGTTACCCCTGAAACGGTTTATTTCAACGCCGGAACTGCCGTGGGAGTCGCCGCCGGTGATTCACTGGCGGTAGTTAGAGAGAGCGATACGATCGCCATCGTGGTGGTGACTCACGTGGCCAGTCATTCCGCCGCCGGCACGATCGCGGCCATGGCAATGGAACCGCTGGCGGGCGATCTCATAATCCTCAAGCCGTTCCAGGCGGTAACCAAACCGGGTACGGCCGGGGCGGGCCCCGCGACAGAATCAGTAGCTCGGAAGCGGACGCGACCGATTGAGCAAAACCATGTCAAGGGCAGTATTTCAATCCAGAACCAGTGGCACCATGATATGTCCGGTTCCGGCCTGGATTGGGCAAGACCCAGCCTGAAGACTCGTCTGACAGTCTCTAATATCGGCGGCTCCGAGCTGGCTTTCGAGCTCCGCCACCGCACCCGCCTGTATTACCGTTCGGAGCCGGTTGGCATCGACCAGGATAACCATGAATGGGTAAACCAGGTCTACGAGTTTTCAATCGGCCAGGAAGATAAAGAAGCATCGCTGGAATGGGCGGCGGGCCGAATCACACCGCCGTACGTGCGCGGCGTGGGCATGATCGACGGCGGCTACATGGCCTGGAGGGTCCACCCGAATTATCGGATCGGTCTTGCGGCGGGAACCTCGCCCGACTACCGAACGACCGACCTGGATTTTGACCGGCGCAAGGTGGGCATTTTCGGATCCTTCGAGTCCGGCTCCTACCAGGATCAGCGAATCGGGTTGTCGCTGGCCCTGTCGACAGCCTACGAGGGGACCACTGTCTCCCGCGATTATATTTACATGCAGGGAACATATGCCAAAGCAGGATTGGTCTCGCTGTACCAGTCGGTGGAAGTCGACCTCAACCGTGCCTGGCGCCATGACCGCACCGGCGAACGGTTCACTTTCTCCAACTATTACGGCACTGCCAATCTGACGATAAACAAGGCGTTGGCGGTCTTTTTCTCCTATGACGCGCGCAAGAACCTTCTTTATTACGAAACCCGAAATGTCCCCGACAGCCTGTTTGATGACAATACTCACAAGGGCTTCAAGGCGGGCTTCAATCTCCGGTTGAGCAACCGGGTCAGCGTGCGTGGGCACGGCGGTATTCGCTATCGCGAGGCACCGTCCGATGATAACCGGCTCGGCTTTTTGAGCGTTCGGTTGAACCGTTTCCCGGCCAAACGGCATTCGGTATCGGCCCAGCTTTCGGTGGTCGAAACCCAGTTCACCACCGGCTATCGACCGGTGCTGCTTTATCGCTTTCCGCTTACGCGCAAGCTGACGATCAACGCTACCGGCGCAGGCTATATCTACAAGACCGGTAGCACTTCCACCAGCAATTACTATCTCAATCTGAACGGCATGTATAACCTGGGGCGGCGCTACTATTTCACCGGCGGTATCCGGCAGTATTTCGACAGCGAGCTGAAATCATTCGAGCTGGTTACCGAGTTGGGCGTCCGGCTCTAATCAAGCCCGAACCGGCTCCGACAATAATGCTAAGAAATACCATACTATACTCATCCTCCAGCCAATTGTAATCGAACGGAGTTATTCGTTCTTTCTGCCGGAAATCTTAATCCGCCTTTCGATCCGACACGGCCTGCAACGGCATCGAAACCATCTTCTTCCGGATAGCACCGGTACGGGTAGCAGGCTCGCGTACCGTCAGCGAGGTCAATCACAGCCGCGGCGGCCTTGCGAAATGTACGTAACATATTGTGGAACCATCACATCGACCGACTCGTGATCCTCCTCGCTGGCAAGCACAGTGCGACCAATTCCTGTAGCTGACCCGCGCCGGGGCAGCAGAATGACCTCGCTGCGGCGTCGATTAGTCGGAGGAAAAATGGAGAAAAATACCGCCAAAATCTTATAAAGGTTCTTGACAATTTTTAATTATGGCTTAGCTTTCGCTTGTGAAAAAAATAACATAATCGGCGGAGGAGTCCCGTGCGGCACTATTCTCGCTTTCACCTTGATCTTTGCTCGTGATTGTCGTAAACTGCTTCGCTGGTTACTTATTTTAACTGTTTTTGTATGAGATTGGTCACTGGTGATATGATTCACCATTTGAAAGGTGAGATGAGATGAACGACAAAGCGTTTAACGCGTTCGCGATGGCGCAGGCTCAGTTTGACAAGGTGGCCGACTTCCTTGAACTGGATGCCGGTACCAGAGAATTGCTTCGCGATCCCTTGAGAGAATATCAGTTCAGTATTCCTGTCCGTATGGACGATGGCATCATGAAAGTCTTCCGTGGTTTCCGTGTCCAGCACAACGACGCCCGCGGTCCGGCCAAAGGCGGAATTCGCTTTCACCCGCAGGAGACAGTTGACACGGTCCGCGCTCTTTCGATGTGGATGACCTGGAAATGCGCCGTGGTCGATATCCCGCTCGGCGGCGGCAAAGGCGGTGTTATCTGTGACCCGCACAATTTGAGCATGCACGAGCAGGAACAGATCTGCCGCGGCTGGGTACGTCGGTTGGCCCGCAATGTCGGCCCGGTGACCGATGTTCCGGCTCCCGATGTCATGACCTCGGCCCAGCATATGCTCTGGATGCTCGACGAATATGAGCAAATCCACGGCGGCAAGTATCCGGGATTCATCACCGGCAAGCCGGTCGGCATGGGTGGTTCGCTCGGCCGCACCGAGGCAACCGGTTTCGGCGTTATCTACACGGTGCGCGAAGCTCTCAAAGAGCTTGAGATCCGCCCGCAGGATACAACCGCCTCGGTCCAGGGATTCGGCAACGTGGCCCACTACGCTATCCGCCTCTATCAGCAGATCGGCGGCAAGGTCAATTGCGTTTCCAGTTGGGACCAGCAAGATCAGATATCTTATTCCTTCCGCCGCGAGGCCGGTATCGACCTCGACGAGCTGCTCGGCATTACCGATCGTTTCGGCGGAATAGATAAAGCGAAAGCCAAAGGCCTCGGCTACGAGGTCCTGCCCGGAGAGGCCTGGCTGGAGCAGGATGTTGAAATCCTTATCCCGGCCGCCCTGGAAAACCAGATCACGGGCGACAACGCCCCCAGAATATCCGAAAAAGTCAAGATCATCGCTGAAGGCGCCAACGGCCCGACCACTCCGGAAGCGGACAAGGTTATCGAGGAGCGCGGAATCTTTTTGATTCCCGATTTCCTGGCCAACGCCGGCGGCGTGACCTGCAGCTACTTCGAACAGGTTCAGAGCAACATGAACTACTTCTGGGAGAAGGACGAGGTTCTGGGTAAGCTGGATGTCAAGATGACAGCGGCCTTTATCGCTGTCAGTGATCTGGCCCGCAAGCGCAAGATCTACATGCGCGACGCCGCCTATGTAATCGCCATCAATCGGGTGGCGCAGGCGTGCAAGGCGCGTGGCTGGGCCTGATATAAAAGTATATTAACATTGCCAAAAGCACTGCCGGAGCGAATACCGCTCCGGCAGTTTTTTTTTGTGTTTATTTGTCTGTCGCCAGATGTTATCTTCTTTATAGACGACACTGGGCCGGAGAGTATTCGGCCGTGAAGGAGAACCGGGACCATGAAAGCAGGCGAGATACCACGCTTCAACCGCGACCTCTTCGGATCCGAAGAGAAGTTCACCCGCATCGGCAGTGGTGAGATAGGCGGTAAAGCCCACGGACTGGCTTTCATCAAACAGAGCCTTGCCGACGGCCTCGCACCGGATCGCTTTGCCGGTATCGAGGTCAATATCCCGACCCTGACCGTGATCGGCACCGACACTTTCGACGCTTTCATGGAGCAAAACAAGCTGCACGATGTTGCCTGCTCCGGCCAGTCCGACGAGCGGATCGCTCACGCCTTCCAGCAGGCCGAGTTTCCGGCCGGGGATATCGGCGACCTGCGCGGCCTGATAGAGAAGATCCATTCACCGCTGGCTATTCGCTCCTCAAGCCTGCTCGAGGACGCTATGTTCCAGCCCTTCGCCGGTGTCTACGGCACCAAGATGATTCCCAACAACCAGCCGAGCGCCGACGAGCGGTTTCGCCGGTTGATTGAGGCGATCAAATTTGTGTATGCCTCGACCTATTTCAAGGACGCGCGCGACTATGTCCGCGCTACCGGCAAACCCGGCTGCGAGGAAAAGATGGCGGTCATCCTTCAGGAGGTGGTAGGACGGCGCCATGACGATCGCTACTACCCCGATATCTCCGGCGTGGCCCGCTCGCACAATTTCTACCCCTACGGTCACGCCGTGCCGGAAGAGGGAGTGATCGTTCTGGCTCTCGGTCTGGGCAAGTCGATTGTCGACGGTGGCAAAGCCTGGAACTACTGCCCGCGATATCCGCTGGTCGGACCACCCTATGGATCGCCAAGCGAGATCCTAAAACAGACCCAGTTGGAGTTCTGGGCGGTCAATATGGGCAGACCACCCGCGTATGACCCGGTCCGCGAGGCGGAGTATCTGATACAGGGTACGTTGTCCGATGCTGAGATGGACTGCACGCTGAAACATGTCGCCTCGACCTATCAGCCGCAAAATGACCGCATCGTGCTCGGCGTCGGTGTCGACGGTCCCCGCGTGCTCAACTTCGCCCCGACCCTCCGCCTGAACGAACTGCCACTGAATGACCTTCTCTGCGAGGTCATGGCTATATGCGAGAAAGAGACCGGCAAGGATGTCGAAATCGAGTTCGCGGTCACGATCGACCCGGGCAGCAATCCCCCGGTACGCTTTGGATTTCTGCAGGTGCGGCCGATGGTTGTCTCGCACGAGGAAGTCGATGTCGCCGAGGTAGATATGGATTCGCCGTCGGTGCTGATCGCTTCCGAGCGAGTGATGGGCAACGGCGCCATTGACACCATTGAAGATATTGTCTATGTCAAGCCGGAAACTTTTCTGCCCGAACATACTCGCCGCGTGGCCGCCGAACTCGACATGATCAACCGAACCCTGTCCGAGCAGGGACGGCGCTGCCTGCTGATCGGCTTCGGCCGCTGGGGAAGCAGCGATCCCTGGCTGGGGATTCCGGTCAACTGGGGACAGATATCGGCGGCGAAGGTGATTGTCGAGGCCACCCTGCCGGAGATGAATGTCGAGTTGAGCCAGGGCGCTCACTTCTTTCACAATATCACCAGTTTTCAGGTCTGCCACCTTTCGGTCCCGCATACCGGCAGTCATCCCATTGACTGGGACTGGCTCGCACGGCAGGCGCCTGTTATAGATACCGCTTATGTGCGTCATGTCAGAGTAAAGGCGCCGTTGAAAGTCAGAGTTGACGGCAAGAGTGGACGTGGAGTAATAAACCATGAATGAAAATAAAAAGACAGTAGACAGACTGCTGGAGTCGCTCGAAGAGCGAGCCAAGGAACTGAACTGCCTCTACCGGATCGAAGAGCTGCTCAACCACGACGACGCCGAGCTTGAAGATACGTTCTCCAGTGTGGTCGAGGCTATACCGCCCGGCTGGCAGTACACCGAATATAGTCAGGTCAGAATCACGCTCGAGGGGGCAGTCTACGAAACCAGCGACTTCAAAGAAACCGAGTGGCTCCACAGCTCCGACATCAAGGTTCAGGAACGCGTTATCGGTACGATCAGCGTTTATTACACGCAGGAGTTACCCACCGCCGATCATGGGCCGTTTTTGAAAGAGGAACTGCACCTGCTCGACACGATCGCCGACCGACTGGGACATTTCATCCTCCACAACCGGGTCAAGCACGTCTACCAGGAATGGATCAGTACGCGCGACAATCGAACCGACCAGAAGCGCGGTGAATGGCAAGTAGTACTCGATCTTCTGGAACAAACGGACAAGAATCTGTTTACAAGGCTCTCGCACAAGATGCTCACCCACCTCTGCTGGAGCGGCGTCGAGGAAGCCGAGGAGCTGCTGAAAAGCTCCAGTTTCCACAAGAGCAGCGGTGACGAAGAGTTTCGTGCTGAGTCAAACCGCGCCTACCAGAAGCGCAATGTCGTCTTCCCTGTCGATCTCAGCAGCGAGGTCTTCCGTATCGCCGGTCGGAACATGACCAACGACGAGATTTTCTCCCGCCTCCAGAAATGGATCCAGGAGGACAAACTGGGCTTTCTGGTCAATGTCGTGAACCGCAACCTGTCGTTGTCCGATGTTGCCGACGCTATCCGCCGGTACTACCACACCGCCCAGCGGAGTGAAGAAGGCGGTGTCTCCCCGGCCAAGATCGGCATTCATGTTTCACTGATTCGACGCTTCCTGTCCGATCAGCTTCATTATATCAACATCGCCAAGAAGTATATCGACATCAACGATTTCTACAAGCTGCTGCAGAACATGATTTACACCAACGAGAGTCATGGCAAGCTGGGCGGCAAGAGCGCCGGCATGTTTCTCGCCGCGCAGATCATAAAGAAAAACCGGACTATCAAGGAACTGCCCGGCAATATCAAGATACCCCGAACATGGTACATCACTTCCGACATCCTGCTGCATTTCATGCACTACAACAATCTCGAGGAAATCGTTGAGCAGAAATACAAGCAGATCGATGAGGTCCGCTTCGAATATCCGCACATTGTGTACACCTTCAAGAATTCGCACTTCCCGTCCGAGATAGTCAAGGGACTTTCGGTGGCGCTGGATGATTTCGGCGACCTGCCGCTGATTGTTCGCAGTTCCAGCCTTCTGGAAGACCGGATGGGCGCAGCCTTCTCCGGCAAATACAAGAGTGTCTTTCTGGCCAACCAGGGCAGTAAACGGAAGCGGCTTGAGGCGCTGTTGGACGCTATCGCCGAGGTATACGCCTCCACCTTCGGACCCGACCCGATTGAATACCGTACCGAGCGCGAGTTGATCGACTTTGGCGAGGAGATGGGCATCATGATCCAGGAGGTAGTCGGTAACCAGGTGGGCGATTATTTCCTGCCGTCGTTCGCCGGGGTCGCTTTCAGCCAAAACGAGTTTCGCTGGTCGCCACGGATCCGCCGCGAGGATGGCCTGGCGAGGCTGGTGCCGGGACTCGGCACCCGCGCTGTCGA
>DAOWIC010000243.1 GCA_030641085.1 Calditrichota bacterium | reverse complement strand
GTCTCCGGTCATTTCGTCGGTCCAGTCTTCGTGAATAAAATCCAGCTTGAGTAGGTGCAGATCGCCGGCGCTGGTGAGGTAATTCTGCCCTTTAAGTTTGAAACTGATCCAGCAGGAATCCTCGTCGGATTCGGCCTTGTAGTCGGTTACCTTTGGATTCTGCATCGAGTGCGAAAAAACTTCCTGCCAGCTTTCAACCCACTCCTCAACCGGTGTCAGAGAATTGCGAAACTTGGTTTCTTCGGCTCGGTTACCGTAGTCAACAATGATCACTTCGGCTGTGATAGAATTGTCGAAGTCCAGAGCAGCGGTTGCCCGGTAGACCCGCCGATGTTCCCCGGGATCGAGCGGCGGCAGCGTGACGAGGGCTGTGTCGGTGTCGGACATTTTCAGCACCTTCTTGCCGCACAAGTGCGTTGGCACGCGACCGAGCGATGTTGTCTGGTCGGTGGGATCAAAGTACAGCCAGCCGTCGACAATAGCCATTGTGTGCGTTTCAAGGCCGGGAACGGACTCGACCGGAATCGCAATGATTACATGATTAAATTGAAACGGCGACGGAACCTCTTCCAAAATATTCCCGCCCGACAGGGCCAGCACCGGCTGCGAAGGAATGTCGATCGCGCTCAGCATGGCCCGCATAAGAGTGACCTTGTCTTTGCAGTCGCCATACCGGTTGAAATAGGTGGTGGTGGCCGCTCTGGGGCGGAACCGACCTTCGTCGAGTTCGACCGCAACATAACGGATGTCGTCACGGACATAGTGGGCCACGGCAGTCAGTCTGTCCAGCGGGGAGTCCAGGCCTTCGATCAGAGTCGTGGCTTCCTTGCGTATGGTGTGGTCGACGGCCGCTTCGTTCTGGTGCCGCTCCCACGCCCATTGGGAGATGCCCTGCCAGCTCTCAAGAAATTTCGATCGCTCGTCATCCGGCGAATAGCAGGTAATGTGGAGGTGGCGCGAGACTTCGCCGGCGGGAGGCATATTGACTTCGTCGGGACGGTAAGCCATATAGCCTGCCTGCCAGATATGGCGATTACCCTCGGTCGAGTAGTTCACCGGTTCGAGAAACTGTCCGGCGGCATTAATCAACCAGTTTTTCGGGACCGTCATCTCGAACCTTGAAGAAATGACCGGCAGATCGCTCTGGAATGTGAACGACTGGTGAAATCCCTCGCCCTTGTTTTTTTCATCGACCTGGAATTCGAAGGCCACCACGTCGCCGATACCAACATCGTCAAAAGAAGCAACCAGTGTTCGCCGGTCGTCGTAAAACCCTGCTGCCTGTTCCAGGGCTACCTCGACGATATTCTCGCGTTTGAGTTTTTTTGTCTCGCCGCCGGGTGTGATCAGCCAGCCTTGGACTTTCTTTACCGGTTTGAAGGGGCTGGTGGGGGCGTGCAGGATCGCTTCGTTGATACCTTCCGGGGTCAGTATTTTCACGGCGATACGGATTTTGTGTCGGGTCTGGCCGTCGGAGGAGATTTTTACCTCATCGATATCGTAGATTATAACCGCCGGTGCGTCCTTGTGCAGCTTTTTGTTCGAGGCGTCGAGTATAGCCTGTTTCACCCAGTCCGGCTGCGCTCCCGCCCGAGGCGGCGCGAGAAGCAGAAATAGACACAGGACTATCATCACGCGCAAAACAGTCACGATTCTCGGCATCATTTCTCCAGTATGCTGTAATATTCGTCTGTCCCTGCGTATCGATCTTTGTATCGGTGAGGTAATTGACAGGCCCACACTCGCAATCAGCCAATACCCCAAAGTCTGCCACCCGCCCAGTTGCCAGGGATGTCACGATAAGATGGGCGTGACGGTCAATAAACAGGATACGACATGACAAACCACATGTCAAGGCGATCAGCAGGCGTTACGATTGCCCGAACGGCTGGCCCCGGCATAGATTTTTTGCTGGTTTGCGCGACTATAGAAGACATATCTTAGGCGTATTATGGAGCTATTCGGAGTAAAACCGGGGCGGCGGGTGGCGATATATTTCCTCGGCGCCATTCTGCTGGGAGCAGTTCTGCTTTCGCTGCCGGTCGCATCGACCGGGGAACCGATGGAGTTTCTGGACGCGCTCTTCACGGCTACCTCGGCGATTTGTGTCACCGGGTTGTCGGTCGTTGATGTCGCGCGCGACCTGTCGGACTTCGGCCAGGTGGTCCTGCTGCTACTGATACAACTGGGCGGTCTGGGTATTATGACGTTCGCTTCCGGGTTGCTTTTGTCGATCGGCTCCAGTCTCTCGTTTCAGCACAAATTTGCCCTGAGCGAAACCCTCGGCGGCAGCAGCGTTCGCTCCGGCTCGCTGATCAAGGCTGTTCTTTGGACCACCGTGATAATCGAACTGCTGGGTGCGGCGGCTCTCTTTTTCCGGTTTCGATCCGACCTTCCCATTGGCCGGGCGCTGTTCGTCTCGCTCTTTCATTCGGTTTCCGCCTTCTGTAATGCGGGTTTCTCGCTGTTTGACGGCAGCCTCGAGGGTTTTCGCGGCGACACGCCGACGCTGCTCATATTCGCCTTTCTGATAATCTCCGGAGGTCTCGGTTTTATAGTCATTCGCGAGGTTCTCACCAGTGCCAGCGGCCGCAAACGGGGACTCTCGCTGCACACCCGGCTTTGCCTGAGCGCCACCGCGATCCTGCTGGTGGCCGGAACCCTCGGTTTTTACCTGGCCGAACAGGAGTATATCCTCGGCAGCCGGGGTATGGGACTGGATCTGGTTAATTCGTTTTTCCAGGCGGTGACCTGCCGGACTGCCGGATTTAGCACTGTCGCCATGACCGACCTGACCGAACTGAGCCTTTTGATAGCGATGATCCTGATGTTTATCGGGGCCTGTCCCGGATCGACCGGCGGCGGTATCAAGGCGACCACGGTAGCCATTATCCTGCTGCTGGTCTACCGGCGTTTCCGGGGGCGTCAGTCGGTGACGGTTTTCAAGCGCACGATTAGCAACGATTCATTGATCCGGGCGGTGGCCGTGATTCTGCTGGCGATCCTGGTGATTGTCGTCATGTTCAGCATGTTCACCTTTTTCGAGGAGAAACCGGTCGCGCACAACGCCAGCCACGGCTGGTTTGTTGAAAATCTGTTTGAGGTGATTTCAGCTTTCGCTACGGTTGGCCTGTCGCTGGGAGCAACGGCGCACCTGCATGCGGCGGGAAAGATGCTCTTGATCATTCTGATGTTCATCGGCCGGGTCGGCCTGCTGACCCTGGCCTTTGCGCTCGCATCGCCCACTCGGCGGGGCGAGATAGTTTATCGAGAAGAAGAGGTAATGGTAGGATAGGATGTTAAGATGAAACATTACGCCATAATCGGACTGGGCAATTTCGGATCGACCGTGGTCGAGGAACTGGCCCAACTCAAGTGCCGGGTCACCGCTATCGACAGCAGGAAATCGAAAGTGCAGTCACTGCCCGATTTCCCTAACGTGGTTGTGATTCTCGGCGACGCGACCGACCGTAAGTTCTTAGAGAACCTGGAGCTTGACAAATTCGACGGGGTGGTTGTTTCCACCGGCCAGGATTCGCACGCGTCGATATTGATCACGCTCTTCCTGAAAGAGCTGGGGGCGAAACATATCGTGGTTAAGGCTAATTCGGTCGACCACGCAAAGATCCTCACCCAGCTCGGAGCGACCCAAACCGTGATTCCGGAACAGCAGATGGCGGTCAAGCTGTCACATTCG
>DAOWIC010000159.1 GCA_030641085.1 Calditrichota bacterium | reverse complement strand
TGCGATGTTTGTGCCTAGCCTGATCGGGCGCAAGTTGTTCTGCGGCTGGGTCTGTCCGCTGGGGGCGTTTCAGGATCTGATCAACAAGATTCCGTTCAAATACCGCTGGAAACAGTTTAATTTCACCGCCTTTAACGCGGTTCGGATGGCGCTACTGGCGATGTTCTTTCTGACCTTCTTCCGGGTCCGCGACCAGATATTCATGCTGGCTGAAAATGTCGAGGCCGATCCGACCGAGCGACTCTGGAACGCCTTCTCAGCCTACAACGTTTACGACCCAATCAACTTTTTCGAATTGCTTCACTGGGAGTTTGACACGCTGGTGGTGATTATGTTTGTGATCCTTATTGTCGCCAGCCTGATGCTCTACCGTCCGTTCTGTTATCTGATCTGTCCGGTCGGCGCGCTGACCTGGCTTTGCGAGAAGATCGCCCCCGGCAAAATCCGAGTTGATCAGGCCGCCTGCAACAAGTGCATGAAATGTGTCGAGGTCAGTCCCTGCCCGACAATCGCCAAGCTGGTGGACGAAAAAGATCTCTTCGCACCCGACTGTACTTCCTGTGGCGAGTGCCTGAAATCCTGCCCGACCAACGCTATCAAGTTTAGTTTCAAGAAATAGCGTCCACGCAACGCTATTTACCATAGCGCTATAGCGCGCTACAGTCAAGCATTACTTTATCAACAGCATCTTGCGAGCAGCGGTGAAATCGCCCGCGGTTAGACGATAGTGGTAGATCCCGCTGGCCACCGGCTGTCCCTTAATGTCTATGCCGTTCCAGACAATCTGGTGGCTGCCCGCCGGATATGTATCCGAGAGCCGGTAAACCGTCTGGCCCAGCAGGTTGATAACTTCGAACGTCACCGGCGCGGACTGGGGCAGGTCGAATTCAACCGTTGTCGATGGATTGAACGGGTTCGGGTAGTTCTGCTTCAGGGCGAATTTGGTCGGCAGGATATCCTCGGGGCTGTTATCGAAGGTCGGCTGGGCGATGATAGCGTCAACAGCGATACCTTCGGGTGTTGATGCGCCTACGTACATAAGGGTGGCACCCGCCGTTTCATCCAACAGCTTGCCGGCGGCGACAGATTCACCGTCAAACGAATATATAAGAACTCTCGTCTGCAAACCGTCAAACTTGTATTTGAACGACATATTAGAGCCCGCGAGCACCGGAGCTATCTCGCCGTTGAAAATCATTAATACGCCGCCGAGACTGTCAGTAAGATCGACATAGACGCCGCCGCTTGATGTCTGAGTAAAGGTAGCGACAGGCATTGCGGGCGTCGTCGGATACGGCACCGCATCGCCTAAGACAACGCTTATCAGATAGATGAAGTCATCGACACCGAGCGGGACGCCATCGCCGTTTACATCACTCGCCCAAACCTGGCAGTCAACTTCCTTAGTAAAAACCTCCATACCGTACACGAAGTAATTGGAGAATAACACGGCATCGGCGACTTCGTAGGCAACCAGATTACCGTTCAGGTCTCCCCGGGGATACTGGCAGTCTCCCGGAGGAGTGTCGGGGCAGTCGAAGGAGATTCCACCGTTTTCGAAATCGTATTCCCGCATCGGTATGTGCGGCTCCTGGTAGACACTCTCAAAGCAGATCTGCGGGACACCACCATAGGAGGGCAGGTCATCGGCCGGTTGCAGCAGTGTTCCGTCGAAGTCATACACATCCCGTGCGATATAGGTGGTGTCGCCAATAGGATTACAGAGCATATTATGGCCGCAGTCGGCCCAGAGGAATCGGACCGGCGAGTGTTGACATCTCCGTTCGGCATCGCAGGTCGCCACATACTCGAGCGAAAAGAGCGTCGCGGGAACCGAGGTCGGCTCAAAACAGGAAGGATGTATGGGGCCGTTGTTGATTTCCGCAAGGGCGATAACGCTGATAACATTGGGCGGGCAGGCGACTCCATTGCAGGTTACACTCTGACCGAACCGGTACGAGAAATACTCCCAGCCGCAGCCGTCGTCATCAAACAAAGCCACACCCGGAGTTACCTGATTAATCACGATCGACTCAAGATCATATTCAATCAGCAGATCAAAACCGCCGATCGGCAACGTGGGGCCATCCAGAATTACGTCCAACTGTCCGCTGGAACAGAGCTGCACATCATTCGCCATGTCAATGCGAATCGTCGGTAGTTCCGGTGGTGGCGGAGGAGGCTGCGGCAACTGCCAATCGGTCTCGAAAGAGAATGCGCACGAAATCGGTTCTACGCCGGAAGTGCCCTCCAGCGTTACAGTAAAGACCTGCTCGCCGTCGGCGGTATCCGGGTTAAATATGAGTTCAAAATAGGCTTGATCGCTTTGTTCGAGAGTGATGCTCCCCGTCGGCGCTGGCTCAACGGAGGTGATGCTCAACATCATGGCCGCACAATTTATTGGATCATAGGCGAGTCCGTTGATAGTATGCGTCGTAGGCGTTAATACAGTCAGCGTGTCCCCACAGAGTGTGCCCTCGGGATAGAGAACCGCGATACCGGTACCATCGAAAAAGACCGGCACGTAAAAGTGACAGTTCTCATCGCCGGTAGTCGTGAAGTCGCCGTAGACTGCCGCGATTTCAACCTCGTACGTTTGACCTATGTCGGCCGAGGAGGGGGTGAAGTACCAGAGGCCGCTGGACTCGACAATTCTCCCCGGCCCGGACACGATCTCGTACTCGACAAAATCAGCTAAGTCGGTATCGGGCGGGACTGCCTTGACCTGATATTGGACTGTGGCGCAGAGGGAGGCTACGATGGTATCCGGGCAATCGACGAAGGTCGGAGTTGCCTCGGTGTGAGTATCGAATACAAACGGTACCGCGCGAACAAAATCGCCGACCGTGTCATTGCTCAGAAGCAGAGTAAAAGCCTGCTCAGCATCAGCGGCATCGACATTAAACGTGAGCAGGTTGCCCTCAAGGATAAAGGAACCAACCGGCTCAGGCTCCACAGAGTAGATATAGGCGGTTTGAGGATCGCACCAATCGGGATCATCGACCCTGACGGTAAATGTATACGTACCCGGCGCTGTGACGGAGAAGACCGCCCCCATATCCTGATTATCGATATAAATATGCGCATATCGGTCGCGAAAATCGACCCGGAATCTGCAATACTCCTCGGGGGGCGTGACGTGAACCGGGCTGTTCCCGATTGAGGCGGCGATGACGACCTCGTGCCATCGGCGTCGGGCACTCGACGAGTCGGTCTGAGGAAAGCACACCCATTCGCCGGTATGACCGTCGATTTCACCCGGTCCGGATACGAGTCGATAGCGGACAGAATTATTGTCGGGGTTTCTCCGATCATCGACGACCGCCTTGATCTGGCAGCGCAGAGTATCACAATGGCTGCCTCTCACTAACGATTCGGGGCAATCAACGAAGACCAGCGACCTGGTATTACGGGCGCTTATCGATCCACTCGAAGGCGCCAATACTACACTAAGAAGTAACAGGGCGACAGTATAGAGAGACGTTTTTTTCATGCCGGTACGACCTCCCATTTAAATTAGACAAGGGAAAAGATAATAATAATATACCACCTAATCCGTTATTGTCAAGGTCAGAACCGACCCGGGAGTGACGTTGAATCAGCCTACCACCAGATCTGCTGACCGTCGTCGAAGCTGAAAATCCGCTCTTCGCGATCGGAATCGTCGACAACCAGCCAGTAGAGACCGTTGGCAGGCACGTTCTTGAATTGCAGCGGCCGCTTGGTGGCCACCACCTCACCGAGCGATTGCCAGCCGTCATCCCAGTAGAAAAGCTCGTAGCCTTGGCCCGGCTTCAACGAGGTTCGGGCAACGCCGTCGGTGGAGAGGCTCTGTTCGACCTCGGTGGTGGAGGTAAGGGCGACTGTGCCTGTGGCGTTCGTATCCGCTACGAGCAGATCCATAGTACCATCATCGCGCAGAATGAACGGCGAACCGCAGGGCACAATCTCCTCGTTGAGATACAATGCCGGAAGGTAAGCCACTCCGGTACCCATGTCGGAAAAAGCGGCCGAGCCGCCGGCGATTCTGGCCCAGTCAATCGCTTTCCATTGGCCGGAGTTGAACACACAGAGATAGGCGATATCAACCGAGTCGGGAGTCTGCTGCGTGAATTTAATGACCGGATCGGCCGTGGTCAGGTAATCGGTGGTAACATCGACAAAGCTCTTGCCGGCCAGCCAGCGCGGGATCTCTTCCTGCTTGTTCTTTTGAAAGGTCAGGTTCTCTTTCCTTCTGCCGAATGTCTTGCGGTAGATCTTCGCCGCCTTGTAGTGGAGCGTGTATTCGCCCGGATTGGCTTCGGCGCCCATGAACGGGATCACCTTGCCTTCGGCGGTAAGGATCGAATTCCAGGCGTGGTTGTTGCCGGCGTCGGCCCAGTATGGGGTGTAGTCGCTCGTGACCGCCAGGCCGTTGGCACGCATGCCGTAGATCGTCAAGTTGGTCATATCCTCGCAGCGCCCCATGCCGCTTTCAAGCATCCCGGTCACACCCTGGTCGGTCGGGTGAAAGTAGTAGCGCCGGTCAAACTTGAACCATGTCGTGATGTCATCGTTAATCAGGGAGGCGGCCTCAACCGGATCACCCGGATCGGACAGCTTCGCCTCGATCCCGTCGTACTTCTCCCAGAAAACCTTGCGCCAGGGCTCCAGTGGTTCGTTGCTGCCGCGATAGGGGAGAATGTACTCGCAGAAATTCTCAAAGGAAACTTTCTCTGCCCAGGGCTTCTCGCGCCAGGCCCTGAAGGCGAGATCAATCTGATCAATCAGGAAATCCGCCCTGATCGTTTCAAGATCGTCGACCCTCGTATTACGCTCGTAGTCCAGCTCGCCGCGTTCCTGTTCGATACGCGAGCAGGCCGCCAACAGGGAATCATAATCGTCAAATTCCAGCGCGTTCAGAGTGACTTCTTCACCGGCGGTATCGACAAACATATAGGTGACATAGCAGTGTCCCTCCATATTGCCGATCAGGAAGCAGGCGGCCTGAAACTTCAAGGAATCGCCCCCGGCTTTGTAATGGGCCAGAACCGTCTCAAGCTCGGCGCGGTTGTCACCGGCGGCCTTGAGCGCCTCATCAACATCGGACGGATATCCAGACAGGCTTCCACAGCCGGATGCAAAAAGAAGAACGAGGATGGACGGGAAAATAAGTGAGAGAACTGCTCTGGAACGCATGATGACCTCCGTGTATGCCGCGCGATAGCTGCTTCTTTGATTCTGTTGATACTTGGTGTTGATAGTAAGTCTTGTGCACCCATGTTACAAGCAGAATCTGTCGGGCGTTTTATTCGGAAGTAACTGCAAAAGAGAAAGCGAACCCGACTGGGTTCGCTTTCGTGATTGATCTTTGTAGACAATCTAACCGACCAGAGTAACTTCCTGAGCCTGCGGGCCCTTTTCGCTCTGGGTGATTGTGAATTCGACTTTCTGACCCTCTTCAAGAGAGCGGAAGCCGCTCTGGCTGATCGCAGTGTGATGCACAAAGACATCGCTGCCCTGATCGCGGGTGATGAAGCCAAAACCTTTGTCGGCATTGAACCACTTGACCGTGCCAGTTTCACGTTCTGCCATGATCAACTACCTCCTAAAAATTACTGATTTGATTCAGGCAAAGCGTTTAGACCAGCCACTGAATTAATCATACTGATACTGAAAACCAAAACCTCTGCCAACTACACCAAAAAATACGTAATCCCGGCAATAAAAGCAAACAAAAATGTGACTCGAATTGACCATGTTTTTATCGGCAAGAAACGACGAAAGTGAATCGACGAATTAGCTATTCCGGCCCCCATAACCTCCAAACAGTCTGCCGGGCA
>DAOWIC010000318.1 GCA_030641085.1 Calditrichota bacterium | reverse complement strand
GACCGCCTTCTTGTCGGCTCCCGAGCGCCGGATATCGCCCACCAGCTTTTCGACATCCTTGCGCGTATGATCGAGGAAGCTGATCGTTTCGTCGAGCGCCTTCTTTTTTTCGTCCTCGATTTCCCTGCGCAGATGCTCCGTCTGCTGGCGATAGCGCTGTTCCAGTTCGGTCGCCTTTTCGAGTCGCTCGGTTAGTTCCGTTTTGTCTTTTCGAATGTCGGCCAGTTCGGTTTGCAGCGACGCTATCAAGGCATCGAGCGAACGTTCCCCGCTGCCGAGCAGGCCGGATGCCCGCTCGCAGATGGAGTCCGGCATGCCCAGACGTCCGGCGATTTCTACGGCGTAGGATGCGCCCGGGATACCGAGCCGCAGCCGGTAAGTGGGGGAGAGGGTCTCGCGGTCGAATTCAAGCGAGGCGTTTTCGATCTCAGGGTGTTCCATCGCCAGCGTTTTCAATTGCGAATAGTGCGTCGTGACCACCATGCGGGCACCCCTGTCGACCGCGTACAGGATGATCGCTTCGGCGAGAGCGGAACCTTCCTTGGGGTCGGTGCCGACGCCGATTTCGTCAAAGAGCAACAGGCAATCACTGCCGGCGCTGTTCAGACCCTGGATGATGTTGGATATATGCGAGGAGAAGGTAGATAGTGACAGTTCTATCGATTGTTCGTCGCCGATGTCGGCGAAGATGTCGCGAAAGATGCCCACCTCGGATTTCTCCCCGGCGGCGATGTGCAGCCCGGACTGCGCCATCAGCACCGACAGACCGACTGTTTTCAGCGTGATCGTTTTGCCGCCGGTATTCGGTCCGGTGACCAGCACCGCCTGGCGCCCGTTGTTGATGCCGAGATCGGTCGGGATGACTTTGTCAACGCCGCCCAGCCGGACTATGAGCAACGGGTGGCGGGCATCGACCAGGTTAAATGAAGGTTCATCGGTAATGGCGGGCTGATTGCCGTTTATCGCAATCGAAAAATCGGCGCAGGCATGGATAGCGTCGAGCGTGCCGATCAATCCGCAGTTTTCAATCAAGGCGTCCGCGCGCAGCGCAATCTCGGCCGTGAGCGCCTTAAGGATGCGCACTATCTCCTGTCGTTCCTCCTGGTAGAGCATGTTGATGCTGTTGTTCAACTCGACCGTTTCGGCCGGTTCGACAAATAGTGTGGCACCGCTCTGGCTGCGGTCGTGGAGGATACCGATGTCGGTGCGGTACTGGCTCGAGGGCACGCCAATGACATATCGGTCGCCGCGCTGGGTGACGACATCATCCTGCCACCCGGCCTGCTTGGGGCGTTTCGAGATGATCTGCTCCATGCGCAGGACAATCCGCCGCTTGCTTTCGGCGAGGTCGGACCGGATCCGCTTGAGCTTGCTCGAAGCTGAATCCTTGATCTCACCGTCGTCATCAATCGCCCGCTGGATCTCCGCTTTCAATTCCGGGAAGGCGCGAATCGCTTTGAGGTACTCGTCGATCAGCGGAAAATTCTCGCGGTTTTCCCGGTCGTATCGATTGATTTCGATCGAGACGATGACCAACTCCAGAATGCGCAGCATGTCTTTCGCCTCGATGAATATCTCTTCGATTTTCGACTCGCTCAGTTGTTTGCGGCTGTCCTCCACCCGCGAAAGGGGGAACGGATCGCCAAAGCGGATAAGGTCGCGAAGCTGCGATATCTCGCTCTGTCGCCGCACGATCTCATCGCGCTCATAGAGCGGCTCGATCCGGTCCACTTCCTCGCGGCCGAACGGCGTCAGGCATCGTTCACCAATGAGGCTAACGATTTTTGAAAATTCCAGGACTTTTAGACTGTGTTCGTTCATAGTTTTAGCCGGGTCGGGGCATAATAAAAAAACCGACCAGTCGGCCGGTTTAATATAAGAACAACCAAATCAAATGAAAACGAATTTAACGATCAGCCATATCGGTCGAGAAGAACCTTTCGATCTGGTAAAGCACCTGGTGTACCTTAGCCCGATCTTCGTCAACCGTGCCCGATCCGGATTCGTTGGTGGCCGTCAGAAGGGTTTTTTCGATCTTGTCCATGAAGTCAGGATTCTTGGGATGAATTCGGGCGGTGCCCTCAAATATGAGCGGCACGGTCTTGGCCACCGCCGGACCGAAGAACGAGTTTTCAAAGGTCGCGTAAAACGCGTTCGGTAACGGCAGGAGGAAGACCAGGAAGGTTAGAAAGCCGATCGCCAGCCAGCCCCTGAGAAACCCGATCAGCGCGCCACCCATCTGGTCACGCCGTCCGCTCTCTTTAACATTGGCGATTTTGTAGAAGATCATCCCGAGTATTTTGAAGGCGGCATAACAACCTGCCAGCAGAATGATAAACGACAGGAAGGCCGAGATCAAGGGTGAGCCGCCGATCTGGCTGTAGACCCAGACCGCGAAGTGATCGATATAATTGACCGAGATGATAATCGCCGTGAAAAAGACCACGAATGCCGTTAACTCGCGGATCAGCCCCTTCTTTGAGCCGACAATAACCGAAGCCAGTAACAGCACGATAAGTACGCCATCTACCCAGTTCATGTCAGACTAATCCCCGAATTAAAATGGTTAACCTGTTAAAATATAGACTCTCTGGAAAATGCGACGCAAGTTTTAATTTTCGCCGCTATTGAGCGAGTAGTTGGGCTACCAGCCGATTGACGAGTTTGCCGTCCGCTTTGCCTTTTACCTGCGGCATTACGACTTTCATTACCAGCCCCATCTTGGCCGGTGTGTCGACGCCAGTCTCCTCAATGGCCGCCTTGATAATCTCGAGCAGCTTATCCTCGGAGAGTTGTTCAGGCAGATACTCAGTGATGATAGCCAGTCCGAACTCTTCCTGCTTTACGAGATCGTCGCGCTCGCCCTGTTTGAACATTTCGATCGAATCCCGGGCTTTTTTGGCGGCACTGTTGAGGACACCGATGGACTCATCCTCGGTAAGATCGTCCTTCTTGGCGATCCGGGCGTATTTCAAGTCAGATTTAAGGCCCCTAAGCACAGTGACTTTTTCTTTCTCACCGGCTTTGAGGGCCTTAATCAGATTTTCATCTATTTTCTTAAGAAGTGACATATGCCTTAGCGCTCGCTCAGACGTCGGTTACGACGTGCTTTACGTTTTGCGGCAGCCATCTTGCGTTTCTTAGCTTCGGATGGTTTTTCATAATGCTGATGCTTTTTGATGTCAGTCAGAATGCCGGCCTTCTCACAGAACTTGTTGAAGCGACGAAGAGCTCTCTCAAATGACTCATCGTCACGAACCTTAACTCCGGTCAAATAGTCACACCTCCTCTCGCTAACTTTATATGCGTCTACCAAATACAAAACACCTGTAACATCGGTATGATATCGAAATATATGAGAATGTCAACGGAATAATATTCTCAACAGTCTTTTTTGCCGGTTGGAGTCGGTGGCGTCACATTCGGACGCGGCCGTTCTCACCCGGTGAAACTTTTGGCATTCGGTACGATATAAGAAGCATGCCTTTCACTATTGCTCACCCGGCCCTGGTATTGCCGCTGAAACGGCTCTGGCCGCGCTATTTCTCGCTTAGCGGGCTGATGGCCGGAGCGATGTCGCCTGATCTGCTCTATTTTCTCAACCTGACTACTCTCAATCGAGGACTAAGTCACTCCTGGATAGGACTGGCGCTTTTCTGTGTGCCGGCCGCCATTGTCTTCTGTTTTGCCTTCCACCGTCTCTTTAAGTACCATTTTCTGCTAAATCTGCCGTCGCCGCTCGATCGCTTTTTCTCCGGACTGGCGGTGAGCAAATGGGGGCCGGTTAGCGCAAGAGATTGGCTGATTCTGGTTGGATCGGTACTTGTCGGCGCGTTGAGCCACTTCTTCTGGGATTCCTTCACTCACGCCAGTGGCGTGCTGGCCCGTGCGATTCCACTATTGAGCAGCACGATTGAGATATCCGGCAACGAAGTAGGGGTTACGGTCATTGCCCAGCACTGCAGCACGGTGGGGGGGATGATCGCGATAATTTACTTTCTCGCCCGGGGCTGGCTGACTCCGCCTCCGGTCAGTTCTTTTCAGGCGGTGAAATCCGGTCGCAAGCTATTGTTCTGGCTGGGGACGATCAGCTCGGCATTTCTGTTTGCCGGTATGGTCGTGCTGGCTTTCGAGCGTTTCTGGCCGAATCATCCGGTCGGATCAAGAATAATCTGGGGGCTTTCGGGGTGGTCGGGGTTCTTTTATTCTACTGCGGCATATACGGTAATACGCAACATGTTTGGGGCGACAGTACCCCAAGCTGAATCCCACACCTCTGAATCATAAATTTCTCGAAAAACCCCACCTTTTTTGTAACACATGCGTAACTTCTATAGCCCAATGTAGTATTACATGGGGGCGAATTGAGCTTGCAAAGGGGGCTTGGGAGGTTCAAAGCAAGTTACATGAATAGCACACATTTCGATCCTGAGTCTGGTCGACTGAAAAATATGCAACAAACGCTCGATCTTCAGAGGTCGCTCCATCATCCCAACTAGCCAGGCAAGTCACCCAACCTTGCCTGGCTTCTTTTTGTCTGAAACCGCGTTATTACCGCCGCCCGACTCGGGCTACGTTTTTTTCGGGTCGATTTCGGAGTAGACGAGATTCTCAACGCCACGGTCGGACAGCAGATGGTAGTGGACGTGGTCGATCTCCTGTCCGTAGCCGTTGTTGACGATGATCCGAAAATGGTCTTCGATGCCCAATTTCGCTACTATCTTCTTGGCAGTCCGATTCAATAGATCGAGAATTTCCAGCGGCGTTTCAAAGAAATTCTTCGACTCGATCTTGGGGATTATCAAAAGGTGCACCGGTGCTTTGCTGCGGATATCACGAATGACAATGACCTCATCGGTCTCGTAAAATACTTTCGCGGGCAACTCGCGGTTGATGATCTGCGTGAATATTGATGGCATACCGGTATAATATCTAATCAATCATGCCGTGGCAACCAAAATGAGCCGCCTTCCGATAGAGACTTGCCAAGCGCGGCTCGATTGATTAGATTTGAGTATTGTGCAAGAGCGGCGTTACGTCTATCAACATTATCGAATTTAGACTATAGAGGAGGTCCGGACAGATGTCAGGTCATTCAAAATGGGCGACCATTAAGCGCAAGAAAGGGAAGGCAGATGCCGAGCGTGGGAAGATATTTACTCGGCATATCAAAGAAATAACGATAGCGGCCCGCGAGGGCGGCGGTGATGCGGACGGCAATCCGCGCCTGCGCACGGCGATTGCCGCGGCCAAAGCCTCCAATATGCCGGCCGACAATATCAAGCGGGCCATCCAGAAGGGGACCGGCGAACTCCCCGGTGTCACCTACGAATCGATCACTTACGAAGGCTATGGTCCCGGTGGGGTGGCGATTTACATGGAGGTCCTGACCGACAACAAAAAGCGTATTGTCGCCGAGATTCGGCACACTCTCTCCAAGTACGGCGGCAATCTGGGCGCCAGTGGTTGCGTGGCCTGGATGTTTGAAAAATCGGGCATTGTTACGGTCGAACTCAACGCGGTGGATGAAGACACACTGATGGAGGTGGCTACCGATGCCGGCGCCGAGGACATTCTCGCCGACTCCGGCGTTTACGAGGTGCTGACCCAGCCGAGCGATATCGATTCGGTCCGTATGGCTCTCGAAGAAAAGGGTATCCCGATGGTGTCGGCTGAGGTCACGATGCGGCCCACCAACACCGTCAAACTGGATAAAGAGTCGGAGGTATCCTCAATGCTCAAAATGTATGAGCTGCTCGAAGAGAACGACGATATCCAGAAGCTCTACGCCAACTTCGACATTGATGAAGCGATTCTGGAAAAACTGGCCTGATAAAGTTGGCACCGCTTGCGCTCAATGAAATAAAAGGCTTTCTTTGCGATCTCGACGGCGTTCTTTACGTGGGTGACAAACCCATCGAGGGCGCCGTTGCTTTTGTGGAGGATCTGCAAGCCGCGAAAATACCCTGCCGCTTTCTGACGAATACCACCACTCGTTCTCTCGATACGCTCTTTGAAAAAGTGCAGCGATTGGGGCTGCCGATCGAAAAATCGGAGTTGGTTACCCCGCCCAAAATAGCGGCCGAGTACCTGCGCCGCATGGGACAGCCCCGCTGTCTGCTGATAATGGAAGATGACACAAAGAAAGACCTGGCGGGGATTCCGACGGACGAAAACAATCCGGAGGTGATAGTGATCGGCCATTACGGTAACCGCTGGAATTACGACCTGCTCAACCGGCTCTTCCACATGATTATGAACGGCACGCAACTGGTGGCGCTGCACAAAGGGCGTTACTGGCAGACCGAACGCGGGCTGACACTGGATATCGGAGCGTTTGTAACGGCACTCGAATATGCCACTGGCACGCAGGCGACCGTGATCGGCAAACCATCGCAAACATTCTTCGAACTCGCTCTGGCCGATCTCGGCCTTCCGGCGGAAAAGGTGGCGATGATCGGCGACGACATCAACAGCGACATTGGCGGCGCACAGCGGGCCGGCCTGCGCGGGATTCTGGTGCGTACCGGCAAGTATCGCGCCGAACTGGTCGAACAGTCGCCTGTCACGCCGGACTTGGTGATCGACTCGATCGCGTTGCTGAAAACGATGCTCCACGCCTGACCGCTGGTTTCACATTGTACCTTTTTAGTTGATATTTCCCTTGATTCAGGCTATTTATCGACATGCGAATTTTAGGCATAGATCCGGGGCTTAATATCACCGGTTACGGCATTCTCGACACCGACGGCGATGCGCTCCGAGTCGTGGAAGCGGGCGTGGTCCGCACCGACCGCCGCGAGCCGATGGAGAAACGGCTGCACGAGATCAGCCGGGGTGTAGCGGAGATCATCAACCAGTTCAAACCGGACGCAATCTCGATTGAGGATTTGTATTCGCATTACGGCCACCCCAAAACGGCGATCATTATGGGG
>DAOWIC010000301.1 GCA_030641085.1 Calditrichota bacterium | reverse complement strand
TTCTTGAACTCGAGCGAACGAATTTCGCTCACCACGCCCAGGTTACTATTGTAAACCGTTACGGCGATCTCTCCGTCGGCGGCCAGTGCCGGCAGGCAGACGGCCAGCAGGATCAGTGAAACGACCATAGTCTTCATAATTAGCCTCCATATTGTTATACAAACCCGGCCCTCCGGCGCGGCTGGTTTTTGGCCCATGCCGGCAGCCTGTGGCTTTAACTCGTTTGCGTATATATCAATTAAACAGCCGGAATCTTCCAAAAAAGCTTTAAATATTTGATCTAAAAGCGGCAATGGTGGCATTGATTCGCTTCTGAATCTCTTCCGGAGAGGGGTTCAGTTCGACGGTGGTGAAACGGCCTTTATCCGGGTCGATTCGCTCAAAAATCTGCGAATAGAGGCTGTAAATGATTTCCAGGCTGAGCCGGTAACGCGGCGGAAGGACGGGAAAGACCGAGTCAATCATTAGTCGGGCGCGCCCGCGGTAGTACGCGGCAAAGTCCCGGTACTGGTGCATCAGGGCGCGAAATCCGGCTGGAATGTCGCCGCCATCGGCAACCTGCCGCATTATCGCCCGATTCAGGCCGTGGGCGGCCAGGAGATTATCGGCGAAATAACTCAGGTTGCTCTTTTGGTCTTTTTCGAAATCCCTGATGATGTGAACGAGGTATGAAAAGAGCGCCAAAGGGCGCGAGGCCTTACGTACGTTAAACTCGGGCGGCCGGTAGCCGTCGGAGGTCGAGCTGATCCCGCAAAGATGCATGAAGATTGAGGCCGGTGCGACTGCCGCTCCCTTGGCGTACCTGAGAAAGACGCGATAGGAGGCGAAGCCGTCGTGGTGCAGATCGTAAACCATCGAGCGCGCCAGTCGTTGCCACGGCCAGCGGGGGATATTGAAGCGGACGATGGTTTCGATCAGCAGTCTCTGTAGCTGCTCCTGCGCGGTGGTGGCGTGAATGGTCTCGACCCAGTCGTTGACCAGGGCGGCATATTGTGTCTTTTCATGGGCGCTGATTTCGTCACCGGTCGCCTTGCGGTCATCGATCAGGTCGTCCACCACGCGCATCGACCGATAACAGATCTTGAACGCCTCATACCGATCATCTTCCCAGAAGCGGGCGGCGATGTCCAGAATCGGGTTGGTCAAAATCTGCTGAAAATCGAGTTCGCGGGCGAAGTCGAATGGATTTGTGTTATCCGATTTCATCCGGTGTCCAATATAATAAATGGAACGGGCGCTCAAAATTTATATTTCACGCGCCGGAGTATTTTTTTACTATATAGGCATGCCGAAGAAGATAAATCTACTCGTCCTGACGCACAACTTTCCACGGTATGAAGGCGATTTTGCGGGGATATTCATCTCGCTTCTGGTGCGTCGCCTGGTCGATTTCAATATCCAGCCGGTGGTGCTGGCGCCGCACGATCCGGGCGCGGCCGAGTATGAAGAGATTGACGGCGTGAAGGTTTACCGGTTTCGCTACGCGGAGCATGACGCCGAAGAGACTATTGCGTACCGCGGCAATATGCACAAACTGGTGCTCGGTTCGGCGACCGGTGCCTTCAAATTCAAGCGGTTTCTCGATTGTTTCCGCCGGGCCGCCTTTGAGATTATTGAAAAGGAACAGATTGATGTCGTTTCCGGCCACTGGCTGATACCGTCGGGGCTGGTGATGAAGACTATCAGCCAGAAATTGGGCCTGCCGATGGTGATCTCGTCGCACGGCACCGATGTCCGGCTGATGCGCAAGTACTTCAAGGTCACCTACCGGTATCTAAAGAAATTCTGTCTCGGGCTGAATCGCTGGACGGTGGTATCGAGCTTTCTCAAGGAAGCGATTACCTCATTGGATCGGCGCTTGTATGATGTCATTGAAATCCTGCCGGTGCCGCATGACGAGACGATTTTTCATACCGATGATGCTATCGCCCGCGAGGGGAACCTGGTGGTCGCGGTGACGCGCTTCACACAGCAAAAGCGGGTCGGTGGCCTGAGAAAGGCGTTTGCGCTGGTGGCTGAAAAAAAGCCCGGCGCGCGACTGGAGCTTTACGGAACCGGCCCGCTTCAGGCCGATATTGAGGGCTTGATCGCCCGCTTCGGACTTCAGCACCAGGTTAAGATCATTCCGCCGGTGCCGCAGGCTGAGTTAGGCACGGTCTACAATCGAGCGACCATGGTCGTGCTCAACTCATGGCAGGAGGGGTTCGGGCTGGCCCTGTCGGAGGCGATGCTTTGCGGCGCGGCCGTGATCGGGACCCGCTCGGGCGGGATTACCGATATCATCGAACATAACGAACGGGGCCTGCTGGTTGAACCGGATGACAGCTCGGATCTTGCCGAAGCGATCATACGGCTGTTTGAAGACAAACCGCTCCGGGAACGGCTCGCTTCGGCCGGGCACCGATTCGCGCATGAAACATACACCTCGGCGTCGTTGGCGTCGCGATACGCCGATATCATCAGATCTTGTGTCAAAAGCGACTGAATGCGAACCGTTGTCATATAGTACGGCGACTCACGCTTCATAGACCTTTCACTACCCGTACGGATTATAAACTGCTACCAGACGCGGGTTTCGGTACGTATATATTAGACTTGCGACAAAATGGATAGAATTATATAATGTTCGAGGAGGTGATATTGCATGACCTCAATCGACGCTATTATTAATCGACAGTTACTTAAATGGGAGCTGCAGCGCAAGAAAGAGGCTGAAGAAACTCCCGAACGTCCCCAGCCACCGCCGATAGTCACCGTCAGCCGTCAAAAAGGAAGCCGTGGATCCTATTTTGCATCGCGCCTGAGCGAACGGCTGGGCTACCAGCGGCTGCACCGGGAAGTGATCGATACCATCTGCCAGTCATCGGGCTATCGCAAGCGGATAATCGAATCGCTCGACAACAACTTCCGGGGTGGTCTGGAGTTGATGGTGGAGTCGTTGTTTACCGGTCAGTCGGTTGATCATTATGATTATTTCAAGCATATGTGCCGCACGGTCCTGTCAATGTCGCGCCTGGGGGGAGTCGTTGTGGTCGGTCGGGGAGGAAACTTCATTCTTGGCCTGAAGCGGGGCTTTCATATCAGGTTCATCGCGCCCGAATGGAAGCGGGTTGAAAATCTGGTCAAGTACAAACAGATGAATGAGGCGGATGCAGCGCGACTGGTGGAGTCAAGCGATAACTCCCGCCGTGATTTTATTCGCAAGCTGTTTAACGCCGATATCGACGACCCCAATCACTATGATCTGGTGATCAACTCCATCTATATCGATATCGAGGAACTGCTGGATACGACAATGACAGCCGTCAAAGGCAAGCTCGACAAGCTCACCTTCCTGGAACACGATACTATCTAAGGGCAATCAATACGAACGAGCTGCACCTCAGGCTTAGTACTGTTCGGTGCGCAGCATGACGAGGGTGCAGCCCTCGACCACCTCGATCCCGTTGTCGGCCAATTGTTGGGCCAGGGCCGGGTTTTCGGCGCCCGGGTTGAAGATGACCCGGCGCGGCTTTAGATTCAGTACAGCAGGCAGCACGGCAGCGGAAATCTTAGCATTGACATAGACGGTGAGAGTGTCTATCGACTGGCTGATGTCGGTCAGTGATTTTACGCCGTCGACACCATCAACGGTATGCCCGGCGGGGTGAACCGGAATGGGGGAGAAGCCGTACTCCTTGAGCATGCGGACAGCTTTAAACGAATAACGTTCTTCTTTGGTAGAGGCGCCGAGTACGGCGGCGGTTGATCCTGCGACTGCTTTGGCCATATTAGATCACCTTTCCATTATTGGCTCAATAAACCGAATATAGACAATCCGTTACCCTGTTCCAACAACCGGCGGGGAGAATTGTTTCGGCAAAACATGCGGTCGCGAGCCTGCGTGCCCTATACAATGGGGAGGATGTGGGTCGGGTCGAATTTAATCTTGATTTTACGCGAATAGGCGACGTCGGCGTTGCAGTTCTCCTCGCGGAGACCTTCGAGGAAATTCTCTCGGTCGAACGATTTCATTCTCATGGCGTTGAATTCATCCGCCGCCGAGTCGGGCATTACCCGGAAGGTCGCCGATACGATCAGCCCCAGCAGTCCCCAGCTACCGGCGAATATCTTGACAATGTCGTATCCGGAAACCGATTTGAAACAGGTAGAACCGGGAGTGATAATATCACCCTCGGGGGTAACGATTTCCGCCCGGATGAAGTACTTTTTCAAGGGGAAGTCATGCCCGTCCAACTCGGCACTGAGACCGGCCGCGATACTGCCGCCGACCGAACCGACATAGGGCAGCGATGAATGCGGCAGCCAGAGCTTGTGCTCGGCCAGTTGCTTGTTGATCTCGAGCAGCGGATAACCGGAACCGGTAGTGATATAGAAATCCTCGGCAGCGATCTTGAGCATGTTGTTGAGCCGGTCGGTCCGGACCGAAACCATGTCGACAAACGGTTCGCCCTCGGGGTCGATGTTGTTGCCGAAGCCGGTGATGAATATCTGCTGTTTCATCCGGTTGGCCAGCTTGAAAAAGCTCGCGGCATCGTCGGACGATTCCGGGTGAAAGGTCGGTACCGCCTTCTGCCAGGTAAGCCGGTCGTCAGGAAACTCCGACTTGACGGCTGCGACAAATTTATCTGATCGGGTCATAGGGGGAAGATAGCCAATAATTTCTGGTTGTCAACTTCAAGAAAGTTGATTAACGTGGGTTGGATTTATCTGATATATTTATCCACATCCTATGAAACACGCAGGGGAATACATTGTCGCTCTAGTCAGCCTGTTCACCCTCGGGTTGTTCGGCGTGGCGTCCTATTATCCGCTGGAGAATCTTTGGGGGTTCAACCATCTGCATTTTCTGCCTCAATGGTGGTTTTGGGTATACTGCGCCCTGATCCTTCTGGCCGTTTATCTGTCTTTCGGTTTTAAGTCGGAGCAGCGTGTAGCGCGAGTTGTCGAAGCAATTGACAATCTGCTTTTTACGGGTCGAGTTCGGCCGCGACTGATACTGGCGTTGGTGTGCGGGCTGCTTTTTTACCTCTTTCGGGTGCAGACTCATCTTCTGGGTGACGGTTACACCTGGCTGGCCGAGTTCGGACGCGGCGAGGCGTATATCCACAAATTGACCGAGCCGGGCTCGATCTATATGCTGCGGTGGATGCAAAGCCTGTTCGGAGGCTTCACCGAATCGACGGCGCTGGCGGCGTTTCAAATATCGTCGATCCTGTCGGGCATGGTTATCGTTTTCATTTCGCCGGAGATACTGCGTCGGCTCTGTGACGAGGCACTAGTTCGGGTCCTGGGGCTGATTTCGATTCTGTTCTCCGGGGCGATGCTGCTTTTTTTCGGCTATGTCGAGTTCTATCCGGTTTCGTGGGCGGCCAGCGTCCTGTTCATATGGGCCGCGGTTGAATACTGCCTTGATCGACGGCGATTGTGGCTGGTGATCCTGCTCTGGCTGCTGGCAGTGGCGATGCACCTGCAGGCGCTTTACTTTATTCCGGGGATTGCCTGGCTGTTGGTGTGGGCGATCAAGAACCGCCGGGTCCGTCAAGTTGGATATGGGGTGCTGATTGTTGGGGCTGTGGCCAGTGTGGGGATGATGGTCTGGCTGTATCGCACGCGAATAGACTTCGAAATACTGATCCTGCCCCTTTTCTTCGGGCGACCGGTAGCGCCGGATTACGCCATCGTAAGTTGGTCGCATCTTTTGGACCTGATCAACGAAGCTTTCCTGGTTCTTCCTGGGTTCGTCGTCATCGGCCTGCTCTGGGCGATGAACCGATTCAGAGTGATCAAAGACTCCCTTACCGCGTTGCTGGCGATATTGTCGGCCGGGTCGATTCTGTTTCTCCTGTTGTTTGGGGCGGCGATTACTATGGGGCGCGACTGGGATATTTTTTCGCTCGCTTTGCTGGCGCCGCTACTGTTTGTCCTGCGCCAGATCGGACATGGCGCGAGCGGTCTATCGGCGCGGGTACTGACTGTCTATACAACGCTGGTTGTGTTAGCGACGGTGACTTTTGTGGCCGTAAACACGCGGACCGCCCCGACCGAGGAGAGATTTTACACTTTGCTGAACGAGAGGAATCGCGCCGGATGGATGATCTTCGCCAATCATTATATCCTGAAGGGTGACACCGTTCGCTACAACCAGATCAAGTCCGATGCCTACACGCGGTTTCCCAACTATGCCCGACTGCAGAAGATGTATGAACTGCTCGCCCGGAGGGATTACGAAACTGCGGCCGCTGTCGCCGAGCGACTGATTCAGGCCGATCCTTACAATCCTGACTTCCTGCAGATTCGGGGTTATCTTGCCGGTCGGGCACAACGGTTCGATGAGGCGGAAGAATATTATCGAAAGGCGCTGCGAATCAAGCCGTACTCGTCGGAGATGATGAATGAATTGGGGCAATTCTATATCCAGCAGGGCAGATTCGATGAGGCTGTCGGGATACTGAAACGCGCGCACGGTGTCAAGCCGCACCTGACTTTCGTGACCGAGAGCCTCGCGCTGGCGTATATCCGGAGCGGGGAATATGCGAGCGCCGAAGCTCTGGCGGACACGCTCTTTATCTCCGACCCGAATTCGCCCGGCGCGCACTTGATCAAAATGACGGTGGCTCTCAATTACGGCGATGAACCGACGGCCCGGTCGCATTTCGCGGGTTT
>DAOWIC010000339.1 GCA_030641085.1 Calditrichota bacterium | reverse complement strand
TGCAGTTAAGTACGCCCGGGAGCAGGATTGTGACATAATTGTCATTATGGCCGGTAACGGCAAGATGCGCCCCGAAGAGATCAAACGACTGGTTGCGCCGATTGTGAACGACAGGGCGGACTATGTTCAGGGGTCGCGCTACCTCGAGGGCGGTCAGTCGCCCAATCTGCCCCTTTTTCGACATCTGGCGATCAAACTGTTCACCGTCTTCGCCAATACCGTTCTCGGATTCAAAGGTACCGACATCACCTGCGGCTTCCGGGCCTACCGGATCGCGCTGCTGGATGATCCGGCTATCGATATTAACCAGGACTGGCTCGACGAATACGAAATGGAATATTATTTCCACTACAAGGTCATCAAGAGAGGCTACCGGGTGACCGAAGTTCCGGTTTCAATGGTCTATCCCCTTGACGGCCGCGAGTACTCCAAAATCAAGCCCTTTGTCGGCTGGTGGTCGATGATCCGCCCCTGGGTGTTTTTGACCCTGGGGATCAAAAAATAAGCCCGATCATTCCCGGAAACCGCCCCTGGCGGCCGAAAACAGCACCCCAAAAGTTCAAACTTGACAGTCGCCTGGCGCCGGAATATCCTGATTTCAGACTAGTTATGGAGTGCCTTAAACATGCGTAAAATACTGCTTGGAATCATACTTCTCGCCCTCGTTGTGGGCGTAAGCTACCTCAAGAGCGTGCGCGCTCTCGATCGAGACCAGGACTCCTACGAAAAGGGCCGCACCGAGGTTCAGACTGAAGCGGTGGAGCAGGCCAATGCGGCTGACTCGCTCCGCGAAGTGCTGGGGCAGAAAGAGGTCGAGCATGCTAATATTATGATTCAACAAGAGATAGAGCATTCAGTTGAAGTCGATTCTCTGAAGGGCGTGATTGATGTGCAGCAGATGAATCTGGCTGCCCAGCCCAAGTCGGCACCGCCCAATACAGATACCGCAATAAATAAGAAGCCGGCTCCTCCCACTTTTGAAGAGAAGGTACTGAATTACTACAAGGCGCAATATGAAGCGCTGCCGTCGGACCTCTCCTCATATGAAAAAAAGATCGCGATTGGCGAACTGCGCGAAAAGGCAGCCGCTAAATTCAAAATAACTCTTGAGCAAATGAACAAGATACGTCGGGATAGTAAACTGAATTACTGATAACGGTGGGCCGCGATGACTCCGCGCAGCGAATATGAATACGCCGAAGTACGAGTGGACAAGCTCCTGCTGGAATCATTCGCGAACGAGCGCTCGCTTTATCATGGCTCGGCCGAGCCCATCTCCGGTCATTCTCTCGACAAGTACCGCAGCAGGCTCAAATGGCATATCAAACGTTCTCTCTCCAAACGCCAGAAACAGGTGATTGAGTATTATCTCAAAGGAAAAACCGAGCGCGAAATCGCCCATGTTTTGGGCATCACTCAGCAGGTTGTGAATATTTATAAGCACCGCGCTATCAGGCGCTTACATAAAATTATCGCCAACTAGGGTGTATGTCAATCCACTATTAAGTGGGGTAAGGTATTGACAGTATCAGGGAGCACCTGAGCCATTGTGGTTCGATGAAGATCGAGGAGGTGATATCTCAGAATTGATGATCCCTATTTTTCGCCGCCATACATATTTTTGAAGTCATTTGGCAGGGGGGATGAAATTCAATAGGGAGTTTTGCATGCCTAAGAGAAAAGATCCTGAGAAGTTTGCTACGTTGGGAACGAAGGACTGCTGGCACTCATACGGCCTGCAGATTTTGGCGCCGACCAAATTTTCGCGCGTGGTCAGCCACATCCTTAACGGTAAATACGCGCTGGTGACTTCTCGATTTGGAAAGAGAGTCAGTACGAAACTGAATTAGTCGTCCGGGTCTTCTTCAGTTTGAGATATCATTTATCGAACTTGAATCGGGGTTCATAATCGAACTCCGATTTTTTTTCACTCGCTGCCACATCAGTCTTCCTCAGAACATTATTCTTGACAGGATATCAAAAGGTCCTGATTGTTCAGGCTATGGACGACACGTTACTGCTCTATTGCCTGATCATTTTCCTTGCGGCTTTTACGGGCGGGCTGCTGACTCTCATCAAGAAATGGTCCGACGAGTTGCTGCACCTGTTTCTCTCGTTCGGTGCCGGTATTTTCCTGGGCGCGGTCTTTCTGCACCTGCTGCCGGAAGCGCTGTCACATGACCATGGTGACGAGGCCGCCCTCGCCACGCTGGCCGGATTCATGCTGATCTTTTTCTTCGAACGGTTCTTGTTCGCCAGCGGCGTGGGAGAGGACGCCAACCATGCCGGTCACAAAGTTATCTCGATCTCGGCCATGGTCGGCCTATCGGTCCATTCGCTGGTAGCCGGTTTCGGTCTGGCGGTCGGTGACGCATCCAGCGCGTCAATCGGTTCACTCATCTTCTTCTCGATCTTAGCCCATAAAACAACGGCTGCCTTTTCGCTCACTTCACTGTTTCTTTTAGCCAAACTGTCCAGGAGGCAGGTTGTCGGCCTGCTGTTTTTGTTCTCCCTGATGACACCGGCGGGAGCGCTCATTTTCGCACCCATGTTTCAGATGCTGCAGGAGACGACTATGGCCACACTGCTCGGTGTTACTAGTGGTACATTCCTGTATGTCGCCACCGGCGAGATGCTCCCCGAGGTGTTCCATACCCGGGAAAATCGCTGGCTGAAACTTTCCCTGATGGTCGTGGGTATCATTATTATGAGCCTGCTGGGAGAGTCGGCGCACAGCCATTGAGATCACTGACCGAATCTTCAATCGTTTGAAACGGACTGTCTGCGGTCCGACGATCTTCGGGGCAGGTTAACCTTTACTTTTGGCAAGTTGTTGTTATATTCCACACCGTTAAGCGCTTGTTAGAAAGGACCTCATCAGTGATTTTTCGACAGATACTGGTCATAGTCGGGCTGTCCGTCATCCTGGGTCTCGGCCTGAACACTGTCTCCCCGAACAAGATTGACGTCATCGGCAAGTACCGATCGCTGTCCGCCGGCAATGGTCCAATCGTCCCCCCCTCAGCATCCGAGGGTGACCCGCCGTTTATCGCGATTGATCTAGCCGAACTGGAGTACAGCCAGGGTACGACGCTGTTTATTGACACCCGCGACCCGGAGGAATTCGAGTGCGGCACTATCCCCGGTTCCATCAACATTCCGTTCGACTACCTTCCCGAGGAGAACCTCGAGCAATATATCGATTCGGCGCTCGGAGGGGCTACCCTGGACCAGGCGATGATCGCCTTCTGCTCCGGCGAGGAGTGCGATCTTTCACTGCACTTGGCCCGAAACCTGCAGGCTATGGGCTACACCAACGCCTCTATCTTTTTCGGAGGTTCGAGGGAGTGGGAGAAGTTTGGCCTCGATATTGAAAAGAGGAGGGCCGATTGCGCAGATTTATAGATAACGATTACCTGACAGTGCTGCTTCGCCTCGCGGTCGGCATCACTTTTATGTACGCCTCGGTATACAAAATCATCGAGCCGGCCTCATTCGCCAAATCGATATGGTACTATCATATGGTACCAGGCAGTCTGATAAACCTGATCGCCCTTGTTCTGCCGTGGGTGGAATTGCTGTGCGGTCTCTTTCTAATTGCCGGGATCAATTACCGGGGTTCGGTGGTGCTGGTCAATCTGATGATGATCGTGTTTGTTATTGCCCTGACAACGACAATTGCGCGAGGGATAAGCATCGATTGCGGATGTTTCAAAGCCGCCGTGGTATCGAGCGAGGCCGCCTGGGATTCGCTTTATTTTGATGTCGTCCTGCTGGTGCTGGCCGCGCAGTTGTTTTTCAGTCGTTCGTCCCGATGGATGCTTGCCCGGCGTTAGTCGGGCAGGATATGCGGCGTTATCAGGATAATCAAGTCCGAGGTCGTCTTTTCGGACGATTTCGATGTAAAGAGCCATTTTCCCAGCAGCGGGATTGACCCCAACAGTGGCACTTTCTGCTCGCTCTCAATCACATTTTCCTTGAGCAATCCGCCCAGTGCGGCGGTTTGCCCGTCGGCCACGGTGATCCGGGTCCGGATCGAACGTGAGGTGGTAATCGGTTTTTGCGATTCCTGGGTGCCACTGAAGCCGATAATGTCTTCCACCTTCGGCTCAACATTGAGCGTGATCTTGCCGTCGCCATTGATCCTCGGTGTTACCACCAGGGAAATGCCTATCTCTTGATCGTAGAAGGTCAGGATATCCTGGGTGGCGGCACCTTCGGTAAAGCGGGTGACAGTCGGAATTGGCATCACGGTCTCAATTTTGATGATTGCCTCGTGGTTTTCGAGGGTCGTAATATGCGGGTCGGAGATCAGCTTGCTGTTGTCGTTCTGCTCGAGCATGTTCAGTACGCCGTTTACCTGGGCGATCGAGAGCGCCCCCCAGAAAAAATTGCCGTTATTGGGATCCCATGCCGCCGCGACATTCTCCAGATCGGCCGACCCGGTGCCATCGCTTGATTCGGACGACGAAGTGCCGGCGCCCAGACTGCCATTGATCGCCGCTGGCCAAAGAACACCCAATTTGCTGTCGTTTTCCAGAGTTGTTTCGATGATTTTCACCTGGATTGAAATCAACCGCTCGGGCTTGTCCATTTCCTTGATGAGCGTCAACATCTGCTCCACCACCGACGGATAATCGGTCAGCATGATCCGGTTGGGTGCGTAGGCCGTGGCCGTCCCGGCCCCGCCGGTGGCCCGTCCGCCTGTGCCGTCCTCGGCGAGTTTATCCAGGATGACAAGCCGGCCTTTGTTAGACCGGAGCGATTCCAGCGCGTTACTGGCTGTTCTCGGGTCAAGGTAGTTGAGCGTTACAACCTCCGACGTCAACTCGCCAAAGGCGTTATTCTCAATCGGCTTGACAATGATAACATCGTTATTCAAATAGAAGTTATAGCCGTTGGGCTGCAAGATGGCGTTGAGGGCGGTTTCCAGATCAACATTATCGAGCCGGAGCGTAACCTTGCCTTCGACCTCGCCACTCAGCACCAGGTTCAGGCCATTCTGTTGGGCGATCATGCTCAGCACGGTGGGCAGAGGCACCGCCTCCAGTTCAAGGGACAGCTTCTCCGTACCATCGAAAACCGAACCTGAGGCAGTCGACGCGATCATTAGCGCCAGCATCAGTATTATGGAAAGCACTCTTTTCTTATTCATCATATTATCCCTTGGCGATAGTTAGCCGAATCCTCTTTCCTTTATGCTCCAGGACAACCTCTTTCTTGTCAATCTGTACCACCCGGGCATCGTTTATCGTGTCGCCGGTTTTGACCGGTCTGTTGTTTATAATGGCCACCGCGGACTGGCTGTTGTAAAGGATACCGGAGAGCTGCCAGGCGTTGTGTACAACTTGCCTGCGGGAGGATTTGGGCACGCTGGCGACTGTTACCGGTCGG
The DNA here is from genome assembly GCA_030641085.1 of Calditrichota bacterium. Classification (GTDB taxonomy): domain Bacteria; phylum Zixibacteria; class MSB-5A5; order GN15; family FEB-12; genus DAOWIC01. Next base: position 6,881 of record DAOWIC010000339.1, on the reverse strand, counting down.
AACGGATCCCGTCCCCACGGCGCTTTACTCTTCTGATCGACATTGAGCCGCTCGCCGGCGGTTGCGCCAGTACCCGCGGAAGTAATCGGCTGAATCGTCTGGGGCCTGTCCACCGACGCCGGGGGCGAGGTGGAGGGTGTCATGTTAAAGTACGCCCAGACCATCACTCCCACCATGAGCACCACCAATATCTTTTTTCTGATTCCTTCGCTCATGGCTATCCCTCGAATCTCCCCAGGACTGCCTTGAATCCAATCTGGTACCGGTTTAAGCCGCTGCCGTTCTGGGTGGTGGCGACATGGCAATCATTTATGCCTCGGAAGTAATTGGAGCTTTCCAGGCCACCGACAAAGCGTCCGAAGTCGACATAGTCGCCCATCAGGGTCAACTGGATATTCAAGAACTGCGGTTCGCCCGATTCCGGGACAACGCTGTTCAGGTAAAGTAATTCTTCAATAGGGGGTGCTATTTCTATGAGACGCAGTCCCTTCGCGGAGACCTCTTCTCGTACGCGGTCAAACAGCTTGAGAATATCCTCTTTGGAGTACAGCTTCGAGTTTAGATCGGTTTTCAGCACTTCGAGGCTTTTGCGTAATTCGACTGATTTGGGAAGAGCAGCCAGAGTCTGGCTGAAATCGGTCAACTGAAGATCGGCGGTAACCTGACGGCTTTCGTATCCGTCGATTTGCTGCCGGTAAGGCGCGTATATCGCAAAAAACCACAGAGCCACGATACCCAGACCGATGCTTGCGTATATGAAGGCTAAGCGTTTCAAATTATCCCCTTCAGGTTCAAATCGAACTGTATCTCAAAACGACGGCCAACGATCTTTTTTACGTGCCGGGCTATGACCACATTTTCGTAGAACGGCGAGGCCGACAGCCCCTCGATATACTCGGCCAGAATCACTTCCGGTGGGATATCACTTGATGATACCACCCCCTGTATCAGCAGACTGTTATCGTCACCATGCCGAAATTCGAAATTAGAGAGGCGAATGGTCTCGGGCGTGATATTGGACAACTCCTTCAGGTTCAGATTCAGGTAGCTGGGAGATTCCTTGATCTTTTCGATATAGGAGCGGTCGATGGCGATCTGTCGCTTGAGGAGGTTATAGGCGTGAAAAGCCTCGGAGTTTTTGAATTCATCAATCTCACGCTCGACCGACAGCGCCTTTTCTTCGGCAATGTCGGCCCGCTGATTATACACACCCCACGATACGGCCGTAACTATCAGCAGTGCCGCCAGAGCGGCTCTGGCGTAACGGTGGAACCGGACGGCCGCCAGCCGCTCTTTGTCTTCAATCGGCCTGAGGTCGGACACGGACCGGTCACAGACCGAGGCGGCCAGAACCGGCAGACAGGCAGGAAAAGATTCGGAGTAGGCCAATTCCTCCTCGGTTATCAGCTTCAGTTTACCTACCGGGAACGGAACCAGCCTCATTCCGGCAGCACCACGCCCGTTGATCAGGTCCAGCAGTTCGGCGCTGTAGGCCAGATCACCATAGACGAAAATCTGGTTGTTTGATCCCAGCGAGTACTGACCGACGTAATAATCGAGTGAGGTCTGAATTTCGTTGGCAATAAGTTCGGCAAAGTACTCATACCGGGTCTGCTGCGAACCGGACCCAAGCATGGCCGAGTTGGCTGTGCTGACATGGAAAAACTCGAGCGCGGCGCCGCGATAAAACGATATCTCGGTGGAGTTGTGGCCGATATTCAGCAGCGTGTAGTTGGCTTCGCTGTCGAAGTCGGACAGATCCTTTAGCAGTTGTCCAATCACCCCGAGGGTATGATATATATGGCTGACCTCCAGGTTGTTCACGCGGAACGGTTCGAGTTGTTCCTTTATGAAACGTTTGGTGGTGGCTTGCAAGGCGATTTTGTATCGCGATGAGTCCTGCTTGATAATCTTGTGTATCGGGCGATAGTCGTAAATGCAGTCCGCGGCTGGGAAGGGTACCTGTTTTTGAACCTCGAACCGGATTGCGCTGTCGAGTTCGGCCTTTTTCAAGGCCGGCATCAGGAAGCTCCTGAAGGCGGTCTCTTTGCCCGAGACGGTGAGCCTGATGTCGGTCCACAGACCGCCATGCTCACCGATGAAATCGGCTATCTTGCCGGCCAGAAACTCGGTTTTATGCTCGGCGTTGAAGTCTTTTCGCGGAAAATATTCTTTTCTGATATCATAAATGCGTGGCGTGCCGCCGAGCTGCTTGGCGGCGGCCATCTGAATCGAGTAATCATTGATGGAAAAGGCCAGGACCGTACCCAGAAAACGATCCCGTCCGGGCTCGATTTGTTTCAGGATGGCCGACGGCGCTCCCTGCGCTTGGGCGGGGGCCTCCTGATTCGGCTGCTTTTTCCCAAACAATGATTTCCACCGATCCATATTCGCTCCAGACTTAAAAGCGGACTATGATGCTGTCAGGCGTCGAGGTCGAAACAATACGGCGCAGTGACGGCTGGTAGACATAGTTGTTTCTCCATGCATCCATCAGATAATCATCACCGGTGCTGTCGATATATGGTCCGTTCCAGCCGAGTCGGGTCAGGCGGTTGTAGCTCGACACTGTGTCCGGCTTGGCTACCAGGTCATACATCCGGGAGGGTACAAAGCCGACATCACCTTCAAACCCGCGATCGACATACTCGCCGCCAGCGACAATATCGGGATTACCCGAAATCGCTTCTCGCAGTTTGAGCAATTCTTCCCGGGTGGCAGCCACCTTGGCGCTGTCACTCATGTCGCTGAACTTCGGGATTGCTACCGCCGCAAGAATCCCAAGCGTTACGATAATCATAACAAGCTCGATCAGAGTGAAGCCATTCCGACCGAGCTTGTTGATGGACCCATCAATCTTGTCGCGCGCGTTAGTCACTGTGTTCAGACAATTACCAGTCGTTTTCACTGGCAATGCTTGTATTCAACCAGAGCTCTCCCGAGGTTGAGTCATATGCCCAGCCGTGCGAGGTTCCGACCAACGTACCTTTGCTGGAACCGGACGCGATGGAATCCGGGAAATGAGTAGCATCGGCGGTCAAGTACGGGTTCGGCGGAATTTCCTGCGCCATCACGGTGCCGGGCGTCTGAAGGGCCGACAATCCGGGCCAGGTGGCCGTACCGGTTGTTACTGCCTGGTTAGCATAAAAGATGGTGATGCCTGAACGCATGGCGCCGAGAGCGCTGCGAGCCGCGGCTTCTTTGGCTTCACTGGACAAGTTCTGATACTTCGGGATCGCAACCGCGGCTAGAATTCCGAGGATGACAATGATCATGACCAGTTCGATCAGTGTGAAACCACTCTGATTGGTTCTGAGTTTCATTTCTCCTCCTGCATATAGGATCGTTTTTTGAAGTGTCTACCTGCTATTTTTTGTATCGGAAAAGCCCGGCCATTCCTGAACTTTATCCGCTGTTAAATACTTTAATCAGGTTCCACATCGGCAGGAAAATCGCCAGGGCCAGAATCAGCACAAAGACGGAAACCACCAGCGTCAACAGCGGCTCCAAGATAGCCGTCAGGTGCCGCGAGGTATATTGGACCTCCTTGGAGTAGTGGGAACCTATCTCCGAGAGCATATTGTCCAGGGAGCCGGATTCAAGACCTATCGCCATCATCTGCTTGGCCATTTGCGGGAAATAGGCGAATTCTGCGGTCAGCAGATTTGCTTCGGACCCACGATGAAACAGCTCCTCGAGCTTTTTTATCTCCAGACCGATTCTTGAGTTTTTCACCGAATCGTTCAAAATCCGCAGGGCCTTGATAATCGGCAGCCCGGAGACGAACAGGATGTGGAACATCATGGAAAAGCGGGCGATATTACCCTTAATAATGAGCTGGCCGAAAACAGGCAATTTGAGAAGTTGTTCGTCGACCCACAGCTTGCCCGCTTCGTTCGCCACCAGCTTCTTGAAGCCGATTACAATCACCGCCACCGCACCAAGCAGGACGGCCCAGTACTCGGTGAAGAAGTTACTGGTCCCGATCAGTATCTTAGTCGGCAGGGGAAGGTCGGCCCCGAATGAGTCGTAAAAAGCCACAAACTTGGGCACGACATAGCCCATAATGACCACAAACGCCAGGGCGATAACGCTGATCACGATGATAGGGTAGCGGATCCCCGATTTAAGCAGGCGGGACAGCTCGAGTTCCTTCTCGAGCATGACGGCCAGTTCCTCGAGGATGTTGTCCAGCCGGCCCGATTCTTCGCCCGCCGCTACGCCGTTGATATATACTTTGGAAAAGATGTGATCGAATTCGCCCATCGCCTGCGAGAGCGACTGGCCCGACTGCACGCTGTAACGGATTTGCTGAATGGCGTGGTTGAAACGGCTGTTTTCCGGGCCGATTTTTATTAGCGAAAGGATCCGCAACAACGGTATACCGGCCCGGTACATGGTGGCCAGATTGTTGGTAAACATGATCAGGTCTTCGTAATCCGAACCCTTGAAAAAGCCCAGAGCGGAGAAAGCCTGCCTGGCCCGAGCGTGAGAGATCGACACCGGCATCAGGTCGCGGCTGGCCAGGTACTCGACTACCTTTTCGTTGTTCTCGGCTGCTATGACTCCGGTGTGGGTCGTACCATCACCGCCAATAGCCTTATATTTGAATTGTGTTGGCATCTACTTGATTGACCGCGGTCGTATCGTGCGGTGCAGAATCCTCAATGTTGGAGGTCTGTTTCAGTAACTCATCCAGGCAAATCTGCCCCTGAACCAGCTTTTCGAGCCCCATCTCAAACAGGGGAACATACCCGTTCTTGCGTGCTTCTTCCTTGATCCGGGTGACCGAGGCGTTGTTGATGACCAATTCCGAGATACACGGCGTCATTTCGACAAACTCGTAAATACCGGTCTGTCCCTTGAAGCCACTCATCTTGCACTGGGGACATCCGGTCCCGCGCTTGAACTTGATCTCGTCGGCCAGATCGGTCAGCCCCGCCCGGTGCAGGATCGAATCGGGCGGCCGGTATTCCTCAAGGCATTCGGGGCAGTTGACCCGAATCAGTCGCTGGGCGAGCACACCCTTGAAGGCGGTCGCCACCAGATAATTCTCGATCCCCATATCGACCAGCCTGCTTATCGCCGAGGGTGCGTCGTTGGTATGAATCGTCGATAGCACCAGATGGCCGGTCAACGAGGACCTGATCGCCATACGAGCTGTCTCGACATCGCGAATCTCACCGATCATGATGATGTCCGGGTTCTGACGCAGCATGGCGCGCAGGGTAGAGGGGAATGTAAGTCCGGCTTTTTCGTTTATTTGAACCTGTATAATCAGTGGCAGAGAGTACTCGACCGGATCCTCTACCGTGATAATGTTCTTCTCAATCGAATTGATCGCCTGTAATGTTGCATAAAGCGTAGAGGTTTTACCGCTCGATGTCGGCCCTGATATGAGGATCAGCCCCTCCGGTTTGTGAATAACATTCGTCCAGCGTTCCTCAAGTCGCTCGGAAAAACCGAGTTGGCGGAAAGTCAGAAGCAGGTTGCGACGGTCCAGGATTCGGATAACGATCTTTTCGCCGTGGATAGTCGGCAGGGTGGACACACGCAGGTCAACGTTGCGGTTATCAAGGTTCATCAAAAACCGGCCGTCCTGAGGCAGCCGTTTCTCGGACACATCAAGATTGGCCGCCACCTTAATCCGGGAGAGCAGCTCGTTCTGCATCTTTTTGGGAGGCGCCGCCTCCTCGCGCATGATGCCATCTACCCGGTACCGAATCCGCAGACGGGTCTCTTCCGGTTCGATATGGATATCGGAGGCTTTTTCCTTGACGGCCTTGCTTATAATCAAATCGACCAACTGAATGATCGGGCTTTCCGAATGCTGTAAATCGGAGCCGACAGCCTGATCCGGGGTCTGGGCTACATCATCCTGGGAAGAGCTGATGATATGATGGAGCGAGTCGCTGACCGAGTAATACTGATCGATAGCTTCTTTGATCTCGGACGAAGTCGCTATGGCTCGCTTGATATTCTTGCCGGTCAGGTATTTAATCTCATCGACTGCAATGATGTTGAGCGGGTCGGCCATTGCCAGCGTGAGGGTATTGCCGATTTCAAAAATAGGGATCAGCGTGTACCGACGGGCGGTTTCAACGTCGACCAGTTGAACCACGGTTGGGTCGATAACCATCTGAGGCAACGAGATCTTAGGAATCGACAGTCGCTCCGACACGGTGTCGATCAACTGATCTTCGGTGATATACCCTTTGTCCACCAGTATTTCGCCCAGACGCTTACCGCTGATGCGCTGTTCATCCAGACAGGCATAAAGCTGGTCGGTAGTGATCAGCTTCTTCTCGACAAGGATATCTCCGATTTTCTTTTTAGTCATTTCCGCAGTTTCCCGGCGATCAGGTTCTTGTGGTTGTATCAACACCTTTATCGGCTTGTTTCAGTCGATGCTTAAGCCATGCCGGACCGGAACTTTGGCCGCCCTGGGAATCTATTGGTTGATTAGCTGTTCAGTTTTTGTACCTTGTTCCAAAAGAGGAGACATCCTTGAGCATAAAAGTCGGTTTCGCCCTTTTGATTACTCTGTTTGCCGCCTTCCAGACCGCCCATGCTGTCTCATTCAGCATTGAGCCGCCGGTCACGGCCGCACAAGCGCTCGCCGAGTCGCCGTTTGAGGCGCTAGTGATTGACTCGATCGAAATCGATAACCGCAACATTTACGAGACAGATACCGAACCGTACGATCAGTTCCTGTTTAAGCTCGCCAACAAGATGCACTATCGCACCCGCAAGAGCGTTATCCGGCGCGAGTTGCTTCTGAGCCGGGGGGACCGCTACTCGCATGAATTGGCCGAGGAGTCCTCGAGAAACCTGCGCCGGAACCTGATTCTCTATGATGCCTGGATCGAAACCGAAACGCT
>DAOWIC010000229.1 GCA_030641085.1 Calditrichota bacterium | reverse complement strand
CTCGCCTGGAGCAAGGCCAAATAGGGGAAGAGGGGAAGATTCGCCCCGCTATCATTCCCGGGTAGGCCGCAAGAATAATCGGGCAACCGGTTATCCAGATAAATGACTGCTGGTCCGCTGCGGCGGATTACAGAACTCGGCTTATTTCCTGCTTTCCAGGCCTTCATAGTTATGGAGGCTACCGATGAGTATGGCAAAAAGACCATCTACGCTCAAGTGGGTGGTTGCGCCGGAACCGGAGCGCGAACTGGTGCTGGATCTGGCGGCTGAAACCCAATTGCCGACCAACATCGTCAAGATACTCCTAAGGCGACATCTTGACACACCCGACCTGATTGACAAATTTCTCAATCCGAGCATTGCCGACCTGGCCGATCCGTTCTCCATGAATGGCATGGACAAGTGTGTCGCGCGCATTACCAAGGCTTTGTTTGAGAACGAAAAGATCATGATCTACGGGGACTACGACGTGGACGGTATCACGGCAACGTCGCTTTTGTACTTGGTCCTCAACAAACTTGGCGCCCAGGTTGATTTTTACCTGCCCAACCGCCTGACCGAGGGCTACGGTCTTTCCCGTGATAGTATCGACGAGTCCAAAGAAAAAGGCGTCAGCCTGATTGTCACCGTCGATACCGGTATCACCGCGGTCGAGGAGGTTCTTTATGCCTCCAGCCTCGGTATTGAGGTCATCGTGACTGATCACCATGAACCGGGTGAAAGCATCCCAGAGGCAGCGGCGATTATCAATCCGAAGTTGCCCGACAGCAATTATACCAGCGAACTCTCCGGGGTCGGGGTTGCGTTCAAATTCGCCCAGGCGCTGTACCGTTCGCTCAACCAGGATGAACGGGAGTTGGAAGAACATCTCGATTTGGTGGCGCTGGGCACCGCTGCTGATATAGTCCCGCTGGTGGCCGAGAACCGGGTTCTGACCCGTTTTGGCATTCGTCAGATCGCGCGCACGACCAAACCGGGCCTGAAATCACTCGCCTTTGTCTCCGGCCTGATGGGCAAGGATATCAGCACCGGCCAGGTGGTTTTTATCCTGGCGCCCCGGATCAACGCTCTGGGACGGCTGGGTGATGCCCGCCAGGCGGTGCGATTGCTGGCGACCCGCGACGAACGGGTGGCCTCGGATATCGCCCGTAAACTCGACGAGAAAAACCGCCTGCGCAAAGAAATCGATGAAAAGACCCTCCGCGAAGCTCTCGAGCAGATGGAAGAACTGGTCGACCTCGACACCGACCGCGCGATTGTGCTCGCCGGCGAGGGTTGGCATCAGGGCGTGATCGGCATTGTCGCCAGCCGTCTGGTGGAAAGATACCACCTGCCGACCGTTATGATCTCCATCACCGAAGGAGTCGGCAAAGGCTCGGCTCGTTCGATCCCCGGCTTCCATCTTTGCGAGGCGCTCAAGGAGTGCGAACATCTGCTGATCAAATACGGCGGGCATAAATACGCCGCCGGGCTATCGATCAAGCAGGAGCATATCGAAGAGTTCCGCGCGAAATTTATTGAAGTCTCAAGTAAGGATCTGACGTTGGATGATATCGCGCCGAAGCTCAATATCGACCTCGAAATGGAACTGACCGACATCGACGACGACTTCATGGAGGCGATCGAACGTTTCTCGCCCTTCGGACCGCAGAACATGAGACCGATCTTCCTGACCCGCAACTGCGAGGTGGTGGGGCAACCGTATGTGGTTGGTCGCAACCACCTGAAGATGCGGCTGAAAAAGGGTGACGCCACCTTTGACGTAATCGGTTTCGGTTTCGGCGACATGGCTCGGTCTATTTCGGCCAAGGGCTGCCTGGTTGACATCGTCTACGCCATCGAGTACAATACTTACAACGATATTACGCGCAAACAGATTCGTCTGAAGGATATCAAGCTGACCGTCGGAAGCATGTCGGCGGTGTAGTCTTATCGGTGGTGGTATGACGGTCCTCGAAGGGTTCTTAAACCGGGACATCAGGGCGCTTTCAAGGATAATCTCGTTCGTGGAAAACCGCGAAGACGGTTACCGCGACCTGCTGGGAAAGCTGTACGAAAAAGTGGGGCAGTCCACGCGGATCGGTATCACCGGTCCGCCCGGGGCGGGCAAATCGACCGTGGTCAACTCCCTGATTCACCAGTTTCTCAGTATTGGCAAGACGGTTGGTGTAATCGCTATCGATCCCAGTTCGCCCTTCACCGGTGGCGCCCTGCTGGGCGACCGGGTCCGCATGAACGAATTTCCCACCGGTGGCACGGTCTATTTCCGGTCGATGGCTACCCGCGGCGCTACCGGCGGGCTGGCGCAGTCGACTGAGAATACGGCCGTCGTCCTGGATGCCTTCGGCTTCGATGTCATCCTGATCGAAACTGTCGGCGTGGGCCAGGTTGAGCTTGACGTTATCGATGCCTGCGATACGGTGGCGGTCGTGCTGGTGCCGGAATCGGGCGACGCGGTGCAGACAATGAAGGCTGGCCTGATGGAGATCGCCGACATCATGGTGGTCAACAAATCCGACCGTCCGGGCGCCGAACGAATAGCCGCCGATCTGCGCACCATGTTGCTGATGCGGAAAAAGGAAGAGGGGCTATGGAAAGTCCCGGTCATTTCGACTATTGCCGTCAATAACGAGAATATCGATAAGCTCTTTAAAGCGATTGAAGATCATGTTGAGTTTCACAAAGCGAGCGGAGCATTTGAATCGCACCGCCGTGAACAGATAAAAAAGAAGATACTCAGTATCCTCAAGACGCGCTTCCAGCGCGAATTTGTCGAGCACCTGGCCGAAAATGTCGAGTTTTCCAAAATCGTCGATGAGATATTTTCCGGGGAGAACAATCCCTACCGGGTCAGCGAAGAGCTTTACGAATCATTCTCCGACCGGTAGTCCGTTCGCCGCGACCGCCACTGCACCGCAAGAAAAACCAGCACCACCGCGATATGAAGGCCGAGCCAGGTCCGGTTGCCATCTTTCCAGTGACGGAATTCGTAATCGGGGAAAAGCAACATCGACAAACCGATTGATATCCCGATCAATACGATCAGGACAAGCGCGGGCGGAACCGGTCTGACACTGTCCCACAGTTTTCTAAGGCTTTCCTTGTGGCTATCGAGCCAGATCAGGGCGAGCGGGATCAAAAAAACAAAGGGCGGGAAAAAGATGCGGCTTTCCCGCGCAAAGGTCATCACAAGTGTTGAACTGACAAAGCCCACCACGGTGAATACTGCTCCGAATCGTATCAGGTTATAATATCGAAAGGGATTTTCCTGTTTTTGGGATGCCTGCCACATGCCGACCACCCAAAGAAATCCCAGCGAGACCAGCAAGGAAAAAATCGTGTCACTGGTTCTCATGGCGTACGCGAAATTGAAATCCAAATTATATTGCGGCTGGGCGAAATTGCCGACACCGTTGAAGTATCTGTAAATCACAAAGACCAAAACGACCGCGCCCGACATGAGAATCGCTTTGCGAAGGGATCGGTCGTCGCGACGGTAAACGAACAAGAACCAGACAGGCAAAAAGATAAGAGTCGTCTCTCGTGCCAGCAACGCGACCGCCATGGCCAGTGTCGCCAAAAAACTCCGGCCGTCGAGCGTAAACGAGAACGCCAGCGGCACGGCTGCATAGACCCAGAAATCGGACCAGGTAAAGACCGGATCGAAATGGGCCAGAAAGACCGGCAGCGACAGGCCGTAGATGAAGACTCCCTTGATACAGGCCCCGAAATCAAAACCGAGCCGTGACAGGTAGTGGTAAAAGGCCGGAATGCTGATGAACATGAGCAGAAACTGCAGCCCGAAAAACGAGGTCTTAACCGATAGGCCGAGCCGGTCATGGGCAAACGCGACGATGCCGTTGGTGAACGGACGAGCGACAAAGGCCGGTTCGCTGTTGTGAAAAGCGACCCGGTCCTGCCAGTCCTGTTCGCTCAGGCGGATGCTGCTGGGGCTGGTAATGTGGGTCACCAGCGACAGCACGGTCAGGCCAAGAGCCACCAGCCAGACAATCATCCAACTGCGTTTAGTAGTCGATTCCATTTTTGAGAAAACCCGTTCCTCGCCGTCGTATAGAATATGATTGGGGCGAATATCGACATTTTGATACGACCGGGCAACTACAATCCAATTGCTGCGTCATTATTATCGCATTCCAGCCTGACAGCTAATCATATGAGGGCTATTATCTTAACGGCCGATTTTGAGAGATAAAAATCAGGTTCGGCAGCTTGATTTTTCCGAAACGTTTACATATCTTTATGGCTATTGTAAAATCGGAGCAAGGCGATGTTTGACAAGAAATTACTGGAAAATCTAAAATCGAAACTGATAGACTGGGACAAGAAAGCATCGAAGACTCGCGAGAAGAAATCGATGCCCCGCTTCTTTACGGTTTCCGGTGAAGATATCGACGAGCTGTACACCCCGGACTCGATCAAAGGGGCGGACAGCGATAAGTACTACGACGAGCATATCGGGCTTCCGGGCGTGTTTCCCTACACCCGCGGGGTGCATCACACGATGTATCGCACTCGCCTGTGGACCATGCGGCAGTTCGCCGGCATGGGCACCCCGAAACAGAGCAACGAGCGATACCAAATGATCCTGCGCGAGGGAGGCGGCGGATTGTCGGTGGCCTTTGACCTGCCGACCCTGATGGGTTACGATTCCGATCATCCCCGCTCGCTGGGCGAGGTTGGCAAATGTGGCGTGGCAGTGGACACGCTGGCCGACATGGAGATCATTTTCGATGGGATCGACCTGAGCAAGGTCTCCACCTCGATGACGATTAACTCGCCCGCCTCGATGGTGCTGGCGATGTACCTGATAGTCGCCGAAAAGCAGGGCGTGCCGTTTGACAAGATTCGCGGCACCCTGCAAAACGACATCCTGAAGGAATACATTGCCCAGAAGGAGTTCATCTACCCGCCGAAGCCGTCGATCCGCCTGATCACCGACATGATGCAGTACTGCACCGATCATGTCCCGCAGTTTAACACGATTTCGATCTCCGGCTACCACATTCGTGAGGCCGGGGCGACCGCGATCCAGGAGCTGGCTTTCACGCTGGCCGACGGTTTCTGCTATATCGAATCGGCGATTGAGGCCGGGATGGATGTTGATGATTTCGCGCCGCGGCTGTCGTTCTTTTTCAACGCTCATTCGGATTTCTTTGAAGAGATTGCCAAGTATCGCGCCGCGCGCCGTATTTACGCCAAGCGGATGCGCTACAAGTACGGCGCCAAAGACCCGCGTAGCTGGCTGCTTCGGTTCCACACGCAAACCGCGGGTTGTTCGCTGACCGCCCAGCAGCCGGAGAACAATATCGTTCGCACGGCGATCCAGGGACTATCGGCGGTGATGGGCGGCACGCAGTCGCTGCATACCAACTCGATGGATGAAACGCTGGCGCTGCCGTCGGAAAAGGCGGCCCTGATCGCCCTGCGCACCCAGCAGTTGATCGCCTATGAAACGGGCGTGGCCAACACGGTCGATCCGCTGGCCGGATCATACTTTGTCGAGGCCCTTACCGACCGCACCGAGGAAGAGACCGAGGCCTACTTCGAGGAGATAGATCGCCGGGGCGGAGTGTTGCGCTGTATCGAGGAGGGCTTTTTCCAGCGCGAACTGGCCAAGTCGGCCTACCGCTACCAGCAGGAGATTGAAAAGAAAGAGCGCATTGTGGTCGGCGTTAATGAGTTTGTCGCTACCAATGAAGAGATTGATATCCCGGTGCTGAAGATCGACCACACGGTCGAGCGGGAGCAGGTCGATTTCCTGAAAAAGATCAAAGCCGAGCGCGACAACGCCGCTGTCGAGGCCTCGCTGGCTAATCTGCGCCGGGTGGCCGAAGGGGACGGCAACACGTTTGAGGCGCTGCTCGACTGCGCCCGGGTTTATGCCGGGGCCGGCGAGATGTGCGACGTGCTACGCGAGGTATGGGGCGAGTATGTCGAAAACCAGGCGGCGATGCACGCCTCGTGAGGGGGATAAGTGGCGAATATATTTAACAAGGCGTTCGAGGATGTTACGTTTGATGATGTTGAGGCACTCGTGGCCAATAAGGTCGCAGAGAGTCAGGTACTAG
>DAOWIC010000252.1 GCA_030641085.1 Calditrichota bacterium | reverse complement strand
TATAGCCGAGCCTACCTGATGAAAGACCAGGCGGCAGCCACGGCAGTTATGGTCGAAAAAGATCAGATCGCCACGCTGGACCGGGGAATTTCGCAGGTCGGACGGAATACTGAACAAGTCCGAGGGCGCGACAAAGACCGAGACAATCCGCTCACCGGCAGTGTACACCAGGTGCGTCATCTCGACATCCATGATCGTCTCATAACTACCGCCAAGCAGATGCATACCGATCACATCCTCGGCGATGCCATAAGCGTAATGCGCCTCAAGCATGCTCAGGATGCTGCCGGTCTGTTCGGCGGAGGCGAACACGGCCGGGTTTTCTTCCGCTGAACAGTGTGATTGCTCCAGCGGAATATAATCGGAGTAATGACTGTCAAAGCTGTAGAGGATAACGGCCGCACCGATGACTAAGACCAGCGATGCCGCCACCGCCAGGACCTTAGTCGATAGGCCGAAAAAACGGGCTGGTCCCTCCGAACAGTTCTCAAGGTCCACTTCGTCGAGACTGGACAGAATTGTGGACTTGAGGTGATCCAGTTGCTGCGAAGAGTGCGATTGCCCGATTTTCAGCGTGATGAATTCGTGAATTGCTTCTTCCACGCGGTAGATTTCAAAACAGTCGCGGCAATTTTCCAGGTGCGCCTTTACCTCACTGATGTCTATTTCGCTTGCCTGCTTGTCAACTATGTCGTAGAGCAGGTCAAGCGCTTCTTGGCAGTTCATACGGTCTTATCCTTGACGTATCCGTTCTTGATGGCGTAATCGAACAATACTTTCTGTAATAGTTTTCGACCGCGATGCAGACGAGATTTAACCGTTCCCAACTGAAGGTCGGCGATTTCAGCTATCTCCTGGTAGGAAAAACCTTCAAGAAAGGAGAGAACTACCACCAGCCGGAAGTCGTCGGGAAGACTCTCAATCGCTTTTTTCACATCGTCATCGAATATCTTGGCGAACATTTGCTTTTCGGGGTTGTTGTCGCTTCCCACAATAGCGAGCTGGCCGTACAAAAAGTTGTCGTCGATGTCGTCAACGTTGACGGCCATTGGTGATCTTGCTTTCGACCGGTACTGGTTGATGAAAATGTTGGTCATGATCTTGAACAACCATGCCCGACAATTCGAACCGGGCTCGAACTTATCCCAAAAGCGGTATGCCTTTACCAATGCCTCCTGGACCAAATCCTCAGCATCATTCTGGTTCTTTGTCATCCGAAGAGCAGTTCGATACAGGGCATCCATGTGAGGCAAAGCCTCACTTTCAAATGCCTTTCTCTTGGCTAACTCTTCTTTCTTCCGGTCGGACATAGTCTTTAAACCCCCAAAGCTCCCGACCGGATTAGCGTCTCGTTCTTATTAAACAAAACATTTTCACCGGTCGGTATGTTCCCTCTACGCAAAGAAATAGCAGATTCAAGAGGGCGTGATGCACTTCCAGGCGCGGCCATTTGGCGCAACCGAACCGCGCGTATTTCAAGATAACTGGTGTCAATTGATAGCACAAGGATTTTCCTGTGCACCGGTGTTACGCTAAGTGACAATCAATCACATACATAACCATCCCTTTTATCGAGTTTAATTGTCCATTATTGGCGATTGAGTCGAGCAAGTAGCCCCCGTATATTTTATACGCAAAAGATTGCATTTCGGACGGAAATTCTCTCTCTGTATTGAAAAGGTCGAGCGGAGAACCATGGCCGGGTGCAGTTGTTGAAATATATGTGAGCGAGCATCTGCTGATTTATGATGACGCCTGCCCGATTTGCCGTTCGGTGGTTAGGAAAATCCGGCGCCTTGACCACCGGCAGCAGGTTCGGCCGGTGCCGATTGTGGAGGCTGTCCGTCTTTCGCTAAAAGCGCTCCCGCCGCTCAGAGCGCTCAGGCTGCCCGGTCGTTTGCCGGGCGTAAAGCATCTGGCTCACAAAACCTACCATCTCATGGCTCGCAACCGGGCGAAGATATCCGCTTTGCTCGGACTCGATAATTCTAAGAGTTAGATCAGGGCGGATTGATCGGTCTCGCCCGCAGTGGAATCGCTGTCGTATCAGCCGATGATTTTGAGTTTGGCGTATTTGGCCATTATCTTTTTCAGACCGACTCCGGTAAACATAATTTCGACCACCAGCGATTCGCCATAGCCTTCGGTTCTCACGATCTTGCCGCGTCCGAAGGATGGATGATTCACCACCCGCCCGACACGCATAATCTCCTCTTCCTCGAAATCGTAATGTACGCCGGACTGGGCCGATTCCTTTTTGGCAAGGCCCTGCGAGAAAAAGGACGGCTGCCCGGATGGTTTGCTGCTGTAGTCGTAGTGGCGCCGGGTGCGAAGGTCGACCCGCTCGGTGAGTTCATCCGGGATCTCCTTGATAAACCGCGACGGGATCGACTCCACCTCGCCGAATCGATGCCGGGTAGTGGCCGACGCCAGACGAAGCCTTGTTTTAGCGCGGGTCGCCCCGACATAAAACAGGCGGCGTTCCTCCTCGAGTTCCATAGCGTTATCTATCGCGCGCGCCAGCGGGAAAAGTCCCTCCTCCAGACCAACCAGGTAGACCACTTCATACTCCAGACCCTTAGCGGTGTGAAGGGTCATCATGGTCAGTTTGTCCTCGATCTCTTTGTAATTGTCGATATCCGCAAAGAGCGAGATTTCGGCCAGATAATTCTCGAGAGTGGCCTCTCCGTTGTGGCGGGCATATTCGGCCATACCTTCCAGAAACGCCTCGACATTCTCTACTTTTGTCTGGCCGATAATCGGATCCTCCTGCCGCAGGTCGTCGAGCAGCCGGGTCTCTTCAATCAGGTCGGCGGTGAGCAGGTCAATCGGCATTGTCTGCTTTTTCTCGCGCATCCTTTCGATTATGTCGACAAACGGCTGCAGGCGGTTGCGGCGCGAGGCCAGTTCGGGCAGTTCGTGCAGTTTGAGCAGCAGGTTATAGGCCGAGAGACCGCGTGACTGGGCCAGCGAATGGATATCAGCGATCGTTTTGGCGCCGATACCCCGTTTTGGATAATTCACGATGCGCTGAAAAGAGATATCATCTTTGACGTTGGCGATCAGCTTCAGGTAAGCCATCAGGTCCTTGATCTCTTTGCGTTGGTAGAAAGAGATGCCGCCCACGATCTGATAGGGGATATTTGCACGCCGCAGGTGTTCTTCGAACGCGCGCGACTGGGCGTTGGTCCGATAAAGTATCGCCATATCCTTGAGGTTGGCCTCCGCCCGATCGGCATTGATCTGGCGCACCACGGCGGTGGCTTCTTCCTCGGCCGAGTCAACCAGCATCAGCATCAATTTCTCGCCCCCGTCGCGGTCAGTCCAGAGCGTCTTGTCCTTGCGCGCATCGTTGTTGGCTATCACCGCCCCGGCAGCGTCGAGGATCACTTTTGTCGAACGATAATTCTGTTCCAGCTTGATTGTCCTGGCTTCCGGGTAGTCCTTTTCGAAATCGAGAATATTGCGGATGTCCGCGCCGCGCCAGCCGTAGATCGACTGATCCTCGTCACCCACTACGCAGATATTGTGATGCTCGCCGACCAGCGCCTTCAGAAGCACATACTGGACACGGTTAGTGTCCTGGAACTCATCGACGAGGATGTATTTGAAACGGTCGCGGTACTTCTGTCCGATCTGTTCGTTATGTTTCAGCAGCATCACGGAATTGAACAGCAGGTCGTCGAAGTCCATAGCGTCGCACTCTTTGAGGCGCTTCTGGTAGGCGGAGTAAATATTGGCGGTGGCGCTTTCGAAATAGCCGGTGGCGGCCTGGGCGAACGCCTCGGCGCTGATCAGTTTGTTTTTGGCATTCGATATTTTTCGCAACTGGGCCTTGGGCGCAAACTGGCTGTTGGACAGACCGAGGTCCTTGATGCAGTTTTTTACCAGCGTCAACGAATCGGCGGCGTCGAAAATAGTGTACTGGCTGTCGTATGAAAGCGCCTCCGCTTCGCGTCGAAGCAGGCGGGCGCAGAAAGAGTGAAACGTGGAGACGTTCATGGCCGGAATTTCGCCGCCCAGCAGTCCGGCGACACGCTCTCTCATTTCGCCGGCCGCTTTGTTGGTGAACGTTACCGCCAGAATTTGGTATGGCTCGGCCTTGCGCTCATGGAGGATATAGGCCAGGCGTCGGGTCAGGACCCGCGTCTTGCCTGATCCGGCACCGGCAATTACCAGCAACGGCCCGGAGGTGGCGGTGACCGCCTCGAGCTGGTCGGGGTTCAAATCTTTAAGTAGTCTGCTCATTGTGACAGGAGGGAATATAAGAGCGAGTCAAACCAATGCAATTGCTTTTACGTTTTTTGTTGAGAAAAGCTACCCGATGTCGTACGATCATTGTGCTCTCAAGAAAAATAAGGAGGAACATTATGTCCCGTAGAAGAACCGGTATAATTCTGGCGCTAATGATTGTGGTCGTTATGCCGTTGAGTCTCGCGGCGCAGGAGGAGAAGATCGAGCAGGTCAAGGCGGTCGACTGGAGCAAGCTGGCCGAGATGCTGCCCGATGAACTGGCCGGCATGAAGGCCGACGAGGTGGAGGGCGGCAGCATGAGCATGGCCGACCCGATGAATCCGGGACAGACCTTCAGCTACTCGTCGGTCGAGCGGACATACCGCTCCGGTGATGAGGATGATGCAAAAGAAATCACCGTTCGCATCCTCGATTCCGGTTACAACAAGATGCTGCTGATGCCGTACATGATGGCGATGGAGTTTGACGGTCCCGATGGCGGCATGAAGTCGGTCGAGATCGCGGGCCAGCCGGCCAAACAGATCACCGAGAAGGATGACGGCAAGATCGTGTCGGTCCAGTACATGATTCTGGTCGGCGAACGTCTGCTGGTTTACCTCGAGGGGGATGAGAACTGCAGTGCCGAGGGACTGACCAAAATCGCCGAATTGCTGGCGTTCGACAAACTGGCGGCGCTGGTAAAATAGATTTACAGCAACGAAAAAGCGTTGCCGGATAACCGGCAACGCTTTGCAGTTTCTCTTTGTAGTCGCAGGATTTTATTCGTAAACCGAAACCTGCTTGCGATCACGTCCGACCCGCTCAAACTTCACCACGCCAGTCACCTTGGCAAAGAGTGTGTTGTCTTTGCCGATGCCGACATTAAAGCCGGGTTTGATGGGCGTTCCGCACTGGCGGACGATGATCGAACCGGCATGAATAGCCTGTCCGCTGAATACTTTAGTTCCCCGTCGCTGGCCGTTCGAGTCGCGACCGTTCTTGGAAGAACCAACGCCTTTTTTGTGTGCCATTCTATATACCTCGTCAGGACATCTTTTTTTCTAACTCAATAACCAAGCTCAATATTGTCATGACCTTACCGGCCAGAGCCAATAATTATAACGAACTCGACCGAAAAGCGCAAGCGATTTTCTAAGTCGCGAAATATCAATCGCTTACTGCCGCGTCCAGCACTCACTGACAAAACAAAGCGGCCGGTTGATATATCCGGCCGCTTTGAAATTCAATCGGCGTGGATGCTTAGTTGGTTACCTTCTCCTCTTTGGAGCGCTGGTTGCTGTCAAACTCAAAGGTGAGTTTGTCGTTGCCAACACCGATAACCAGTTCGCAATCGCCGGCATATTGACCGCGAAGGATCTCTTCCGCCATCGGGTCCTCGAGATAGCGTTGCAGGGCCCGCTTGAGTGGACGCGCACCATTGGTCGGCTCGAAACCCTTGTCAACGAGAAACTCTTTCGCCTGTTCGGTCAGGCGGAAGCTGATGCCCTTCTCGGCCAGACGCTGGGCGATTTCGGTCACCATGATCTCGATGATCTCTTTGATATGATCCCGTTCGAGCGAGTGGAAGATGATCGTTTCGTCGATGCGGTTAAGCAGCTCCGGGTTGAACATCTTTTTCAACTCTTCCATGATCTTCTCGCTCATGGAGTCAAACGACGTATCAGCCGCCTTTGAGTTGAAACCAACCGTCTTATCGTCACGTATCTGGCGGGTGCCGATATTGGAGGTCATAATGAAGACGGTGTTGGTGAAGTCAACCTTGCGACCAAACGAATCGGTCAGGCATCCATCATCCATAAGCTGCAGCAGAATGTTAAAAACATCCGGATGCGCCTTTTCGATCTCATCGAGCAGAACTACCGAGTACGGCTTACGGCGTACCTTCTCGGTCAATTGGCCTCCCTCTTCATAACCGACATACCCCGGCGGGGCGCCGATCAGACGGGAGACGGCGAATTTCTCCATATATTCCGACATGTCGATGCGGATCAGCGAATCGGTATCGTCGAAAAGGAACTTCGAAAGCTGCCGGGCCAGTTCGGTTTTGCCGACGCCGGTCGGGCCGAGGAAGATGAAGCTGCCGATCGGACGGCGCGGATCGCCCAATCCGGCGCGGGCGCGACGGATCGACTGCGCGATCTTCCGGATGGCTTCCTCCTGGCCGACGATGACCGAGCTAAGTTCGGTTTCCATGCGCAGCAGGCGCTTGGATTCATTCTCTTCCATTTTGAAGAGAGGAATACCGGTCATCTTCGCCAGTACCGCCGCGACTTCGTCGGCGGAAAGTTCGATCCGCTCGTTTTCGCGAGCCTCTTCCCATTTTTCCTGAAGCTCGGTGAGCTTCTCTTTCTTGATCTTTATCTCGTCACGAAGCTGAGCGGCGGTTTCAAACGCCTGGTTTTTGACGGCCTTCTCTTTTTTGTCCTGGAGTTCGACGATCTCATTCTCGATTTCGGTAAACTCTTCGGGACGGGTATACGAGGCCAGGTGGGCGCGCGAACCGGCTTCGTCGATCAGGTCGATAGCCTTGTCCGGCTGGAATTTCCCGGAGACATACCGGTTGGACAGCTTGACCGCCGCCTCGATAGCTGCGTCGGATATGATCAGCTTGTGATGTTCTTCATACTTGGTGCGCAGTCCCCGGAGGATCTTAATCGTGTCCTCCTCGGTCGGCGGATCGACCATAATCGTCTGGAACCGGCGATCGAGAGCACCATCCTTCTCGATATACTTGCGGTACTCATTCATGGTGGTAGCGCCGATACAGCGCAGTTCGCCACGGGCGAGCGACGGCTTGAAGATGTTGGAGGCATCGAGCGATCCCTCCGCACCGCCGGCGCCGACGATAGTGTGCAGCTCGTCG
>DAOWIC010000185.1 GCA_030641085.1 Calditrichota bacterium | reverse complement strand
GTTCGGATGTTTTCAGAATGTCGCGCAAATTTCTCCCGTAGGATAAGTTGCCGGGCAATTTCAGGTCATACGACAGCAATAGTAACTATTTTAAAACAAAAAGGGAAGAATCGAGTGAGATGGAATCGAGATCAAAGCAGCGAGTTGAGCAACTTTTCAATATCGGACATCATAAACGGCTTGGCCAAAAACCCATCCGGTTTCACCTGGCTGCCGTAGCCCTCGTCCTGCACCGAATACCCGGAGATTAGCACCACCGGAATTTTGGGGTACTTCTCTTTGACCTGCTGAAGCAGTTCCAGGCCGGTCATGTTCGGCATGCGCATATCGGTAATGACCATCGCAAACTTGGACTTCTCAAGTTTTTCCAGCGCCTCATTACCGTCGGAGGCCCGGACCGAATCATAGTCAAATACCTCCAACATCTCCGAGAGGAGAGAGGACATATTCGGGTTGTCATCGACTATTAAAACAGCTTTTGCCATGAATCTTTATCCTTAAGATTCTTATCGGCGGCTATGGCCGGAAGTTTTAGCGGTAAAATTTCTTTGGGCCAAAAACTTGCTCGAATGAGCGATCAATTCCGCCTGCAGAGCGGCCATTCCGGTACCCTCAGCGGCCGAGATGGCAAACGATTTAGCTTTATCGGAGTGGTTGGTGTGAGAATCAGGGTTCTTGTCTATCTTATTGAACACCAGCAGATACGGGATCGTGTCGGCCCCCATTTCGGTCAAAACCTCGCGTGTCTGGGCAATTCGCTCCTGGTAGTTCGATTCCGAACAGTCGACCACTTGCAAAAGTAGATCGGCCAGACTGACTTCTTCCAGCGTCGACTTAAAAGACTCCACCAGTTGGTGCGGCAGTTTTTTGATGAAGCCAACCGTGTCGGAAAATACAATATGGCAGGGGTAGCCAGACGACATCACCCGCGTGGTAGAATCAAGCGTCGTAAAAAGCATGTCCCGGGTTCGCACCTTTGCCCGGGTCAGCCGGTTAAACAGGGTCGATTTCCCGGCGTTGGTGTAGCCGACCATAGCGATCTTGAAAAGCGACTGACGTTTCTTGCGCTGGGTGGTGCGCTGGCGATCGAGTTTTTTCAGACGGTCTCTCAGGTGAGCGATTTTGGCCCGTACCTGCCGACGGTCGATCTCGAGCTGGGTCTCACCGGGACCCTTGGCGCCGATCCCGCCATACTGCCGCGAAAAGTGAACCCAGGCGCCGGTCAGGCGGGGGAGGGTGTATTCAAGCTGCGCCAGTTCCACCTGGAGGCGGGCGCCGGCGGTCCGGGCGCGGGTGGCGAAAATATCTAAAATCAGGATCGGGCGATCGATTACTTTGCTTTCGAGGGTGTTCTCAAGGTTACGCTGTTGGGCCGGGCTGAGGGTGTCGTCGAAGATGACACTGTTGCCGTCCAGTTCGGCGAGTTGCTGCTTGATCTCTTCGACCAGGCCGCTGCCGATATGGTAGGCGGGGTTCGGTTTCGACCGGGTTTGGATTCGCCGCCCGATCACCTCGGCTCCGGCCGAAAAGGCCAACTCGGCCAACTCGTCGAGCGACTCTTCAGTGTCCGGCCGTTCGTGGGAGTTGCGCGCCAGCCCGACTATAATCGCGCGCTCGTTATCGGTCTTGCCGTACTCTATTACCATTCAACTCAATATAACATACTTGCGCAAGAAACTCAAACCGCCATATAGGATTTCGGCCACAAACAGCGCAATATGAGGGTCGCTTTTTAGCACAAGATAATTACGTAATAAAAGTCGCCTTCGGCAGTCTCTTTTAGCCACGTCTTTTTTCATCCGGCGAAAAACCTGTTTGCGATTTTCGGCCGAATTGCGTAGTATTAGCACATGTATAACGATACGGTTTTGGACCATTTTCAGAACCCGCGCAACACCGGGGAGATCCCCGATGCGGATGGTGTCGGTGAGGTCGGCAGCGCCGAGTGTGGCGATATCATGATTATGTATATCAAGGTTGATGACGACCGGCTGACCGATGTCAAGTTCCGCACCTTCGGATGCGCCGCCGCTATCGCGTCGAGTTCTATCGCGACCGAAATGATCAAGGGCAAGACACTTGACGAGGCGCTCAAGTTGACTCGCAACGATGTCGCCGGGGCGCTGGGCGGTCTGCCCGAACGGAAGATGCACTGTTCGAATCTCGCCCCAGATGCCCTGAAGGCGGCGATTGAGAATTTTCGCGCTAAGTCTGCGGAAAAAACGTAGTCTTACGCTGTCTGATACAGGATAAAGACCGATG
>DAOWIC010000316.1 GCA_030641085.1 Calditrichota bacterium | reverse complement strand
GCCCAATCTTTTTTCATATGGTCTCCTCGTTAATTTATATAATATGATATACGCAATATATTGAAAAAGTTACATGAGGTATTAACAAAATTAAGATATTTTTATGTTTTTTGGCAGATTTTTTGGCTAACAGGTGGCCGGGACACGAGTTCCGACGATCAGTCGGTGATAAATAGGCGATAAATGAATAAGAAAACCCGCGATCGGGCGGCCAGGAGCCCCACTTGCGGGATACAAACGGCCATCTGACCCGATTCTCGGAAAGACCTGGCCACTTCGTGGGACAAGGTGATAATCATTTTGCGGCGTAATACGTATATTGGTATAAACCCATTATCACCGCAACCCAAACAGGAGAATCAAAATGGCTAAGGAGAAGAGCGCTCACGGAACGTTCTGCTGGAACGAATATGTCACGCGCGATATGGCCGGCGCGGAGAATTTTTATACCAGCCTGCTGGGATGGAAAGCGGTCCAGGGCGGCATGCCGGGTATGAAGTATACGATGTTTAAGGCGAACGATAAGCATGTTGGCGGGCTGATGGAGATGCCGCCTGATGTCCCCGCGGAAGTGCCGTCGCACTGGATGGCTTATATCGAGGTGGATGATGTCGATGCGGCGGCGGCCAAGGTGACCGAACTGGGTGGCCAACTGCTGCACGGCCCGCAGGATGTTCCGACAGTGGGACGTTTCTGTATTATCCAGGATCCTACCGGCGGGGTGGTCTCGCTGATTGCTATGCCCGACTGAAAATAGAGCCGGGTCCGAGCAATCGCCGGAATCACAAATCCGACCGATTGCAGGTTTCTTTGAACAAAAGAAACCCCCTGCCCGTATAGTAAGCAGCACAAGAGAAAAGCTTGATACATGTCAGGATTCAGCCGCCCTCGGGTGGCTTTGAAATCACCGCGGAACGGTCCCTTGCGTGTATATAAGTAACAGTTGCCCAAAGCTTTATAGCCCCTGAAAGGACTGTGGCAATGAAGACCGCGAAAACTTTCAGCGGAGGGTGCCTGGTGCTGTGGGTTATCGGGAGTTTGCTGCTCCTGAGTTCTTCTATTCTTGCTTCGAAGACGTTTGAGCCGGTTTTTACACCGGAGTTGGACGTTTCGAGGGCGAAAGAGGCAGTCAAGGTTGACGGTCATCTCAACGACCGGGCTTGGCGAAACGCCAGCAAGGCTGTCAATTTTGTCGAGCGCTCTCCGGGCGACAAAACTAAACCTGCCGTTGAGACCGAGGCTTACATTACATATGATGATGACCATCTGTATGTAGCCTTTTTTTGCTACGACAATCCGGCGGACATCCGCGCTACCATGTGCCAGCGTGATCAGTTCTCCGGTGATGATGCCGTAGCGGTCATGATTGACACGTACGGCGACGCCTCCTGGGCGTATGAGTTTTTGGTGAATCCGTACGGCGTGCAGAAGGACCGGCTCTGGTCCAGCATCGCCGGCGAGGACGCCGGCTTTGATCTTATCTGGCATTCGGCGGCTCAAATCACCGATTCCGGCTACCAGGTGGAGATCGCCGTGCCGTTTTCGAGCATGCGCTTCCCGAACAAAGATGTCCAGAACTGGCGGATTGATTTCTGGCGCGATCGGCCCCGCGAGAGCTACAACCAGTACTCATGGGCGGCTTATAACCGAGACGACCAGTGCTGGGTCTGCCAGTGGGGAACGATTCAGGGTATCAGGGATGTTCAGCCCGGCAAGGGGCTTGAAATCCTGCCCTCGATTATCGGCAACCAGTCGGGCACGCTGTCGAATTACGGCACAGCCGACGAGTCGTTTGACGAGAGCGAAATCGATGGCGAGATTTCACTGGGCGCCAAGTACTCGATCTCTTCGGATCTGACCCTTGAGGCGACCTACAATCCCGACTTCAGCCAGATCGAGGCGGACGCGGCGCAGATCGATGTCAATTCGACGATCGCGCTTTTTTATCCGGAGCGACGGCCATTCTTCCAGGAAGGCAGCGACATCTTCAGAACGCTGTTCAACTCGTTCTACACGCGCACGGTAAACGATCCACAGTTCGCTGCCAAATTGACCGGCCGGATGAACGGGACCAGTATCGGCTTTCTGTCGGCCCTCGACGAAAACACGCCGTACATGATCCCCATGGATGAGCGGTCGTTCATCCTCAACTCGGGCAAGAGCGTGACAAACGTGTTGAGAGGGACGCGTTCGGTCGGCGATGATTCCCAGCTTGGCTTTATCGTCTCCGACCGCCGGTTTGACGGCGGTGGTTCCGGGACTATCCTGGCGCTCGATGGTGATATCAGCCTGTCACGAACGCTGAGTATTGACGGTCAGTTTATCGCCAGTCATACAGCCGAGCCGGATGATTCGGTGGCCACCGAGGGACTGGAGAATGTTCTTCTTGATGATGACGGGACAAACGCCGCCTTTGACGGGGAGTCCTATTGGGGCAATGCCTTCATTGCGCGCATCAGACGAAACGCGCGCGCCTGGGACTTCACCATCGATTACAACCAGGTCAGTGAGACTTACCGCACACAGGTCGGCTATGACCCGTTGAGCGACTACCGCAATTATTCGGTCTGGAACTCGTACACGGTCTACCCGGAGAAAGGCCTTCTGGAACGCATCAATCCCCAGTTATACATCGCCCGTCGAGAAGGCTTCGACGGCACCAAGCGGTGGGTCGATGTGAACTTATCGCTTAACAACCAGTTGCGTTATGCCCAGACTTACGTGAACGTCAGTTACCACACCAGGTCTGAAATCTTCCGAAGCGTCGAGTTTGACGATCTGTGGGATGTGGATCTGTTTATGGGCAGTCGACTCAGTGAAAAGATCGGCTACAATCTTCACCTTGAGTACGGCCGTGGCGTAGCTCGCAACTTCATGGTAACGGGCGACGAAACTTCGGCCGAACTCTCGCTCAATCTGAAGCCCATGGATCGAGTGATCATTGAACCGGACCTGAGTTACTATCGCTCGAAAGATGCCCAGACCGGTGAAGAGTTGTACGACGGCTATATCATGCGGACCCGGCTGCGTTATCAGGCCAATAAGGAACTGTCGCTGAGGCTGGTCGTGCAGTATGACGACTTTTATCAGCGCTGGGATATCGACCCGCTCTTGACCTACCGGCTAAGTTCGTTCTCGGTCTTCTATCTCGGCTCGACCTACGATTACGGCAATGTGGTCGATCCGGCAGATCGCGAGGAATGGAAACTAACTTCACGCCAGTTTTTCCTGAAGCTGCAGTATCTGTTCCAGACATAATCGGGGTGCTCACCACACAGAGACTATCACCGGCTCCTCTCTATCGAGATTGAGCCGGTTTTTTTTAGCCCGGCCGAATCGGCTGTTTGTGTTGCTATTCCGTTGCTATACAGGGTCTTAGTGACAGAATGTTGGTCTGGTATGAGCCCATTGTTATAAAAATATAGATAAATGTTATATTTTTATAAAATAATACCAAACATTTCCGACGAAATGTTGTATATATATAACATGAAAGGAAGAAAGTTGTACAATCGAATCTCAGTTCTGCGGGGAGAAAGAGACATCTCGCGCAAGGAACTGGCCGAGCAAATCGGCGTCAATTTCCAGACTGTCGGTTACCTCGAGCGTGAGGAATATAATCCGAGTCTGGATCTGGCCTTCAGAATCAGCGAGTGTTTTGGTCTGCCGGTGGAGTTGATTTTTTCGACCGAGCCGATGAAGCCGCTGAGTCAGGAGATTTTAGACCAGAGAAAGAGAACGGGAGAGTAGCATGAAAAGGAAGCTGTCTCAATCAAAACGCCGTTTTACGGTGATCATCAACTACCTGAGCCTTCTTCTGGCCCTGGCTCTTTTCTACTTCGGCAAACAGCAGGGCTGGAGCGGCCTGGTGACCGGAGCGGAGATCATGATCCTGGCGATAGCCCTGATCAGCTTCATCTACCTGCACATCGGGACCGGTCTGTGGAGCCTGGTTCACGCCAAAGCAGAAAGGCTCGATGAACGGGAGATCCAGATAACGCGCGACTCGCTGCATCACGCCTACGGAATCTTCGCCGTTTTGGCGCTGGTAGTCGTATTTCTAAACGCGCTTTCGATTGGAGGTGGCGAGTCGTTCGACATGCTGATCTTTGCCAGCCTCCTGT
Organism: Calditrichota bacterium; assembly: GCA_030641085.1. Taxonomy (GTDB): domain Bacteria; phylum Zixibacteria; class MSB-5A5; order GN15; family FEB-12; genus DAOWIC01. Next base: position 5,302 of record DAOWIC010000316.1, on the reverse strand, counting down.
ACACGGCGCACACCCTGCCGTCGTCGATTATTGCCTGGAAGGAGCGGGAGGTTTAGCAACCGATCAACACCAGACACAAAAAACCCGGAGGCAACAGAGTCTCCGGGTTTTCTTTTGTCCCTCCGTCGAGACGGGCAGTTTCATGTCATGCCCGGGACCGGGTTGGACAACCCTCGGTACAACGAGCGATCCTTGGAATGACGAAGCGCTTCATGATTTACTCCTTTCTTATTACCTGTCAGAAATTGCGGAGGTCTATCGGCAGCCTCCGGTGCAACATTGTCTTGCCGGCTCACCGGGGCGGCACTCGGCAGCCGATTGCAGCTTTACCGGCTCGATTACCGGCAGCCCCTCAGTCATCAAACTTTCAAGGCTCAGACCGTCAAACAGCAACTCCTGGCCGCCGTAACGGTCGGCGAAATTGACAATGCCAAGTCGATCAAACATCGCTTTCACCTCCTTCTTGTGATGCTTATCGTTATATCTCTATATGTTTATATGACGATATTTGTTTCAAAATTTTTTTACCGGTTTTAATTTTTGCGGCTTTTTTTGCTCTGGGTGTGTTTGATCTCGAGGCAATCGCAGAAACCGGAGCAACATTCCTGCACGGTGCCCTTGTTGAGGCTGTAGAACACCTGCTGACCATCGCGGCGGTCGGTGACAATACCTGCCTCGCGCAGGATAGCCAGATGGCGGCTCACGGTGGGTTGGGAGAGGCCGACTTTTTTGACGATGTGGCCGACAGTCATCTCTTTGTCCGACAGCATCCTGAGGATGCGGATTCGAGTCGGCTCGCCGAAGGCTTTGAAGTATTTGCTGTAAATTCGTTCTTCCATAACATACTCTCAGGCCGGTAGCCGGCGATTGCGGCCGGAACCAGCATATTCGTATATTGCTATATCTATATACGCATCGGCAGGCTCTTTGTCAACGATATTTCTGCAGCATTCTGATATTCGCTGTCTGCTTTTTGGCTCATTCGGGTGTCATATGCTGTAAGAAGGCAAAACAACGGAGGTAGCCATGAAAGCAGTTAGACGGTCCCGTCTGTGGTTCGCGGCGGTGATTATAATAGTACTGGCCAATATAGCCTGTCTCGATCAGCGCACGGAGGAGATAGTGGTCGCCGAGGACGGTTCGACCACCATCACCGCCCGAATTCAAGGTGATGCCGAAAATCTGAGGCCGCCGATCGCGCTGCCCTCTCAGCCCCAGTGGACTATTCTGAAGCATGACATTGACTCCAGCGAGGTACCCACCGGACAGTTGGATTTTGAGGCGGAGATCGAAGTGCCCTATGGGACACCGCTGCCGGTCACATATGCCGGAGAGGATTCTGAGCACCACGAACTAAACCTGAGATTCCCGACCGAGGTACGACGCTGGACCGAAGGCAACCGGACTTACTATGAATTCCGGCGCACTTATCCGGCCCGTGATTACGGCTGCTACAATATCAGTGGCAGCGATTTTTGGGACTCCGAGTTGGAGGCGGAAATTCTCGAAAAGGGCATTTTCAATGTGTCCGATGAAGACCGGGAGAATTACCTGGACAATTTCGCTTTCGCCTTCGGATATCTTCAATGGCGTTTTTTATGGACCTCTCTCGGCGCCATGTATCGAGGCGGAGAGATCACGCTGGCCGCCGGCGATACGATTGAAACCCGGGCGGCCGAGTATCTGGAGGAGAAAGTCACCTCCACCCGAATCCTGGGTATTCTGGGCAAGGAGGATGATTCGATCGGCGTAGCGCTGGATAGGTTCAAGAACGAAATCCACAGCGATTTCTCCAATCTGTTTTCGTCAGTAGTTGGCCCCGACACGATGCTTGCCCGTTCCTTTGCCGATCACTTCCGGCGCGTGACGCTCAATTATGAGATAACCGAGGCGCTCAACAATAATAACTTCTCCGTAGAGGTCACCCTTCCGGGCCGGGTGATAGAGTCGAACGGGCTGGTGCTTCCGGATGATCCGGAGAAGGTTGAGTGGACGTTCGGCGGCGAGGCCCTGAATGACCGCGCCGTACCACTGTTTGCCATTTCGGTTGTGGAACATTAAATTGGACCCGGACAAACCGGTCTCTGGTGGAGGCGAAGCTTGCGCGAGAATATGGTAGCTGTCATACATCGTCTGTCAAATCGAGTGTTCGGTTTGACTTATCGGATCGTCCGTGACCGGGAACAGGCGAAGGATATCACGCAGGATGTGTTCGTGAAAGTGCTGCAGGAGGCGGGCCGTATTCGCGATCGCGATCGGATCGAGCCGTACATCCTGAAGTCGGCCTACAACGCCGCCCTGAACGCCCGCCATGACACCAGCCGGCAACAGGCGAAGGCGGAGCTTATCGGCGAGCATCTGTCGCTGGGTGAGCCATCTCGACCGGACCAGCATCTGGAAAACGCGGAGACCAGATCGCGGCTCTATCGGGCGTTGGAACAATTGGCGGTCAGGCAAAAAGAGGCGCTGGCGCTTAGGTTTTTCGCCGAGATGTCGGTAACGGAAATCGCGCGGGCGATGAAGATATCTGAAGGCTCCGTGAAGACCCATATCAGCCGGGGCATGCATAACCTGAAAGAACGGCTGGCCGCAGGGTCGGCGAAGGAGATATGATGCGTTGTGAGCAATACTTTGAAATACTGCCGCTGTATGTGTCGGGCGATCTGACCGGTAACGAGCGAGCCGGCCTTGAGCAGCATTTGAGTGAATGCGCTCGATGCCGGGCAGAACTGGATAAATTATCCGAGGTGGCCCGGGTGCTGGCGCCATCCGATGACGACACACTTTCCGAGGTGGAAAAGCTGCGACTGGAAAACGATATCCTCCGGCGGCTGGTCTGCGAGGGCAAAACTGAATCGGTTCCGCGCCGCTCGTCGGTGACATCGCTGATAGTTCGCATTGCTGTCGCCGCCGCGATTTTTATTGTCGGCTTTTCGGTCAGGCCCCTGCTGCCTGTCAACAATCAGACTCAGCCGGTGACCCGTGCGACGCTGACCGATCTGGCCGAGCATGGTTCGGACTTCACCGCTGGCATGCGATTCAGCAAACAGGGGTTTAGGCTCATCGCCAGAGGCAAGTCGGGGCTGATCAACTGAGTGAAGGACAAACGTTCGAGAGAGCAAATGCGACAGGCCCTGCCGGAGTCCAATTAACTCCGGCAGGGCCTGCTGTTGTTTGGTCGATTAAATCAAGGGCGGTTTACGGTGAGGTCTGCTCTTGAGGCTGCTCGGCTAAAACCACAATCACACTCGACATATCCTGCAGATTTTGATACAGCTCTTTGACAAACGAGTAGTTCTCGGCCACCCAAAACGGACTGTTAAGGCAGAAAAGGCGCTGGACCGATAGCTGATTGCCGAAGTTGGCGATTGAGATCGTGCACTTGCCGACCGGGCTCTCGAAAGTGCGCGGCTCAGGCAGGCCCTCGACAATCCATCCGTCCGGAATCTCGAACTGGGCCGATTCTCGGATCTGATGGGCATACTTAAAGAGAATACCATATTGGCGGTCGTTGGCGTGAAACGGGTTCTCGGTTTCACGGCAGTAATCGAACGGCTTGAGCAGCACCCGCCCGGCCTGCGTTAGAAGGGCCGGATATTTGATTGAGCAGGAGAGTCCAAGCGGCTCAGTGGCGTCGTCGATGTTTTCAAACTGCAACGAATCGAGTTCGGCTTTTGAGAATTCGTCCTTGATTTCATCGAGCAGAAGTTGCTGGAAGTCCGTGGAGTCTTCATTGAAAACATCCAGTCGCAGCGAACGGGCCTTCTGCCCGCTGTATTGAAGATGGACCTCGCCTTTGGGAATGAAGTCCTCGCCGAGAGTGTAGGTGAAGGCGTGCGTCTCGCCGTTGGATGTGGCGCTGGAGAACGGGACAATGCTGAGATAGTCTTCCGCCCCGCAGATGAGCGCGACGACGCCCTCGGTATACCAGGGAACCATGCCGGGAGTGGTGCAGGCGTAGCCGGGAGCGTAGAATTTGAACTGATCGGAGCCGTCCGGAACCGCTACCATCACGCAGTCAAACTGCCAGAACTTGGCTTTCTTCACGAACAGATCCTCGCTGCGATCCTTCGTCCAGGCCAGTTTGGCGTCAATGTTCATTTCCCGCAGCATGTCGCAGAAAGTGTTGCAGATATGCGTCCGCCAGGCGTAGCCGTTTTTGATGACATCGCTGGCGTTCTTGTTTTTGTTCAGTTTTTTCTTTTTGACGAGTTTCTTCTTATCGCTGTTTCGTTTGCCGACTTCGATTTCATCCTCATCATCGAGGTAGCTGATATTGATTATATTGGCATGAATCCAGTCGAGGGCCGCCTGAATCTTCTCCTCGTCAGTGGCTAGTTCCTTAAAGGGCTCCACGATCTTTTTAACGCGTTTGTTCTTCTCGCAGAAGTCCTCCATATCGTGAAGTTCGTCGCGTGACTTTTCACCCCAGTAGGTCTCCACCGGCGCAGCCGAACCATAGTAAGTATACAGTTTGGTTTTCAAAGAGGCGTCGGGCACCGACCGCGGTTCCTCCTCGAACGGGGGGATATAGCCGGATTCAAAAAGCAGTGAGGTTGGAGCTTTGATATTGGGCAACTGCGTAACATTCACTTTCGATGACGTGTTCAACCAGAGGTAATTGGGCGTGATACGATCTTCAGCCCGCTTGGCAACCGCTTTGGATATATCGAGCTGTGCCAGATACCAATGCATTTCCGCCCGCAGCACCGGAATATCTTTCTGGGCTACCCATTCGGAGAGATAACCATCGGTGTGGATTTTTATTATATACTCGATAATGCAGTCATCGGTCAAGCCGGGCATGGAAAAGGTGGTCTGCTTGAATTTGTCGCCTTTGGTTTTGACGACCTCCTTTTCGAATATCTGGTCCTCGGTCAACTCGATAATCTTGCCGTCCGGCAGGAGCGTCCGCCCCATGATTTTCTTTATCTTCTGGCCTTTACTCAGAACGGGCGCATCCACATCGCCCCATTCACGACCGGCGGCGCTGAGAATCCTGATCCGTCGGTAGATCGTTCGGAAAGATCCCTTATCCACAACCTTCTCGTCGTCTGATACGACCTTTTCAAAAATCATGGCAGCATCAAAAATCTTCAGGGCGGAGTCGACTTTGACATTCCAGTCCGTCATAGTCGGTTCTTCAAAGGCGAGATCCTTCTTCTTTTTCTTACCGGCTAGCGTCATCTGCGGTATCAGGCAGATTATCAAAAGCGGCAGCAGCAGTTTGGTGATCCGGTACATCTATCTCTCCCTATTCTTTGTTGATTATCGCTCGCATCCCGCGCGCCGCCAGAGCCTG
>DAOWIC010000299.1 GCA_030641085.1 Calditrichota bacterium | reverse complement strand
GGTGGTGGACCGCCTGGTGGTCAAGGCAAAATCAAAGCGCCGTCTGGCCGACTCGGTCGAGACCGCCCTCAAGATGGCCCAGGGGACAGTGCTGATCAATATCAAGGGGCAGGATCTGCTGTTTAGCGAGCAGTTCGCCTGTCTCAGTTGCGGCATCAGCTACGAAGAACCGACCCCTCGCATGTTCTCCTTCAACTCCCCCTTTGGCGCCTGCCAGATCTGTGACGGACTGGGTCAGAAGATGGAGATCGACCCGAACCTGATCATACCGGATCCATCGCTGTCGATCAACGACGGCGCGATTCATCCGTGGGGCGGCGCCGACATGGCCAACTGGTATCGCTATATGCTCAAGGGGCTGGCCAAGCACTACGATTTCAAATTCTCCACGCCGTTTATGAAGCTGCCCGAGAAGGTTCAAAAAGTTATCCTGGGCGGTTCCGGGCGGGAAGAAGTAACAATAGAGTACGAGCACTCATCCGCCGGCGGCAAATCGCGCAGTTCCGGCACCTACCGCTCGACCTTCGAGGGGGTTATCCCGCACCTGAGACGTCGTTACCGCCAAACCGAATCAAGCGGCGTGCGCCAGTGGATCGAGCACTATATGGCAATCACTAACTGTCCGAGCTGCAAGGGCGCCCGACTGCGACCGGAGGCGCTGGCTGTGATAATCGACCGTGAGACTATCGACAGCGTGACCGAGTTCTCAATCAAGCAGGCGCTGCACTTTTTCAAAAATATCAAGCTCACCAAGCGACAGCAGACTATCGCCAAACAGATTCTGAAAGAGGTCAAGGAGCGTCTCGGATTCCTTTGCGATGTCGGGCTGGAGTACCTGACCTTGAACCGGGCCGCCGCCACCCTTTCCGGCGGTGAGGCCCAGCGGATCCGTCTGGCGACCCAGATCGGCTCCCGCCTTGTCGGGGTACTGTACATTCTCGACGAACCCTCGATTGGGCTGCACCAGCGCGATAACCGCAAGCTCTTGAACACGCTGACCGAACTGCGCGATATAGGCAACACGGTGTTGGTCGTGGAACATGACCGCGAGACCATCGAGGAGGCCGATTTTGTCATCGACCTCGGGCCGGGCGCGGGGGTTCATGGCGGGCAGGTGGTGGCAATCGGTAAACCGCACGATATCAAAGCCTCACGCAAGTCTATCACCGGCCAGTATCTCAGCCACGCCCGGCGAATAGAGATTCCCACTCAGCGACGCCAGCCGAACGGCAACCGAATCACGCTCAACGGCGCCACCGGTAACAACCTCAAGAATGTCGAGGTCTATATTCCATTGGCCCAACTGGTGGTGGTAACCGGTGTCTCCGGCTCCGGCAAGTCTACTCTGATTAACGAAACGCTCTACCGAATCCTGGCACGTCAATTCTACAGGAGCCGAACCGCCCCGCTGCCGTACGGGGAGATCGACGGCCTGGAGCATATCGACAAGGTGATCGATATCGATCAGTCGCCGATCGGGCGTACCCCGCGTTCCAACCCGGCTACTTATACCGGCGTTTTCACGCCGATCAGGGAGCTTTTTGCCGGGTTGACCGAGGCGAAGGCGCGCGGTTATCTTCCCGGACGATTCTCGTTCAACGTCAAGGGCGGTCGCTGCGAAGCATGCGAGGGGGACGGCATTATTAAGATTGAGATGCATTTCCTTCCCGATGTATATGTGCCGTGCGAGGTCTGCAAAGGCAAGCGGTACAACCGCGAGACGCTTGAGGTTACGTTCAAAGGTAAGACTATCGCCGATGTTCTCGATATGACGGTTGAGGAAGCGTTGACGTTTTTCGGCAATATCCCGCGCATCAAAAATAAGCTGCTGACCCTGACCAATGTCGGGCTGGGCTATATCCACCTCGGCCAGCAGGCTACCACCCTTTCCGGGGGCGAGGCGCAGCGAGTCAAGCTGGCAACCGAGCTTTCCAAGATAGCAACCGGCCGGACGCTCTATCTTCTTGATGAACCGACCACCGGGCTTCATTTCGAGGATATCCGGATGCTTCTCAGGGTGCTCAACGAACTGGTCGACCGCGGCAATACGGTAGTGGTGATCGAGCATAATCTCGATGTCATCAAAACCGCCGACTGGGTTATCGATCTCGGCCCCGAGGGGGGCGACGATGGCGGGCGTATTATCGCCACCGGCAGCCCGGAAGAGGTGGCTGGCGTGCGCGCTTCGTACACCGGACAATACCTGAAACAGGTTCTCAACCAGAGAAAGTAAGCCCGCGCCATGCCGGAACTTCCCGAGGTTGCAACAGTTGTCAGGGGACTGCGCGAGACGGTCCTCGGCGCCAGGATCACAAGCGTCGTGTTGAATGCTCCCCCGAAATCTATCGAGTTGAGCCGCAGTTTCAAATCCGACGGTTTCGACCGCGTGATTACAGGCAAAGAGATTATCGATGTCAGTCGTCGCGGGAAAAATATCCTGCTGGCGCTTTCGGGCGATACGACTCTCTGGGTCCATCTCAAAATGACCGGCCATTTCTTTTTCCACCGGCAGGATAAGCCGGTTGACAAGCACGACCTGGTGCTGTTCGATCTAAAACTGCCCGACAACGGCACCGCCTCGCTGCGCTTTAACGACTATCGCCGCTTCGGACGACTGCGGCTCTACCCTGACGATGAGCTCTGGCTGCAGAAAGGGCTGAGAGAACTCGGACCGGAGCCGCTTAAGATCACCGCCGGTGATTTTGTCGGTTTATGCAAGGGCAGCAGGCGCATGATAAAGCCGGCCCTGCTCGACCAGAGCTTTATTGCCGGGTTGGGGAATATCTACACCGATGAATCGCTGTATGCGGCGAGGATACACCCGAAACGCCTGACATCATCGGTGTCGAAGAAGAAGCTGATCGAGCTTCATGCGCATATCCAGCGCATTCTGCGGACGGCGATCCGTAAGATGGGGACCTCGGTCGACTCCTATTCGAGCGTAAACGGCCAGCCGGGACAGTACCAGAAATACCTCAAAGCGTATAACAACGAAGGCAGCCCCTGCCGGATTTGTGGCCGCCCGATTGTCCGGGAGAAGATCGGCTCGCGCTCGGCCCACTTCTGCCCGCGCTGCCAGCGAGCATAAAAACTCCCGCCAATACATAATAGATGGTACGGTCTTCTAGGTCCATTTCGACCATATTATCTAATGTGAGCCGCGCCTCCATCGTTGTAGATTGCCGTCTCCACAATATGGGGTAAATCCCATACTTCTGTCGCCCTGACGGTCGAATTTGCATCCTGCTGAAATTGCATCCTGTTGTCTGACGTGGG
>DAOWIC010000293.1 GCA_030641085.1 Calditrichota bacterium | reverse complement strand
TTTTTTAAAGTGAGAGTCCTAGTGCCGATTGGTTGCGTGGAGTGAACACTACCGGTTTTTCATTAATCAAGGCGCGCGGCATAGCCTGACTTTTTTAGAATGAAACGCCTACCCGATGAACTCCGCCAGGCGTTTTGCGTACTCGCCAAGCTCAGTCATCTCATCATCGGAAGGAATCAGCCGCGCCCGGTACTGTTCCTCGAACACTTTCAGCTTCAGGCCGCTCAGACGGTCGGCGACCAGTTTGGCGCCCTCGCCGCCCCAGCCGTAGGAGCCAAAGACAGCCGCCTTTTTACCCGTACGGTAAACAGTGCTGAAAAGGTTGACCATGTCCCAGATCGGTTTGACCGCGTCGCCGTTGAATGTCGGCGTGCCAATGATAACCGCTTTGCTCGCCTCGATCTGTTCTTTGATTCGGGCTTCCTCGAAATCGGCGGCATCGAGCAGGGCGGTTTCATAGCCGGCCTTGTCCAGATGGGAGCCGATTGTTTCCGCTATCAGTTTCGTGTTGCCGTAGTTGGAGGCATAAAAGATCGAGACCAGGTTGCGCCCCTCGCTCTTGTCGACCGACCACCTCTTATAATTGTCGATATGCGTCAGCGGATCCTTGCGGAAAAGCGGTCCGTGTGACGGCGCGATTGTTTTTATATCAAACGGTTCGAGCTTGGTCAGGTTTTTGCGGATAAAGCCGGTAAAGGGCCGCATGATGCTGTCGAAATAGTAATCCACCTCGTGATCGACATCGCCGTCGATCTCATCGGCATAGATCGAGTCACCGCAGTAATGGGCCGCGAAACCGTCGTTGGAGAAGAGGATACCGTCCTCGGCGAGAAACTCCATCAGCGTGTCGGGCCAGTGCATGTAGGGCATGGTGACAAAGGTGAGCGTCTTGCCACCCAATTCGAGGGTGGCGTTATCTTTCAGGCCGGTCAGGTCGGCTTCACGGTTGATGACGTTGCGCACAAACGGCAGCCCGGCCGCCGAGCAATAGATTTTGATATTCGGGTTGCGCTCCAGAACGGTTGTGATCGCGCCGCTGTGGTCCGGCTCATTGTGGTTGACAATAAGGTAATCGATTTTGTCAAGCGGTGTCACCTCGGCGATGTTGGCCAGGAACTCGTCGGTAAATTCCTTCTTGACCGTATCGATCAGGGCGATTTTGTCGGTCCCTTTGATCAGGTATGAATTGTAAGTAGTGCCGAACTCGGTCGCCATGACGATATCGAAAATCTCCAGTTCGGGATCCTGAACCCCGACCGAGTATACGTTATCAGCTATTTCTATAGAACCCATCTCATCTCTCCTATCGTGTTCTCATATAGCTTATCAGAGGGTAATATATACATTCCGACGATCAAAACAAGCGGCCGGGAAAAATCAAGCCCGCCCCGGGGTCTATCTTTGAGGCGGGAGAAATCATCGTAACACCGATCCGTTTGGGATCAGTCGACGGCCGGTGCGGCCTGCATGAGAAATCCGACAATGCGATCGTTGATAGCGGCGCGGTCGGTCGGAATCGTTTCAACCGTCAGCAGGTCCGGAGACGATAATTCCGTGATGCGCGCGACCTCTTCGTCCTCAAAGGCCTCCGCCGGCAACATTATCAAGGTCCGGCAGGCGACCGGCTCGATATTTTCAAGGTCGCGGTATTGGGCTGAGTAACCGGAGCGGATATCATACCACCACCAGAGCATTGTCCGGTAGAGCGGCGTCCAGTACGGGTTGTGCCGCTCGCGCAGGATATCGAGCAGACGCTTCGAAGAAAGATAGGGCGCGATCGCGACAACACCGTCGATCCGATCATCCTCCAGCGCCGTCAGAATGGTGGCGTCGCCGCCCTGACCGTAACCAACCGCGTAGACCGGGTGGATAATCCGCTCCCGGATATCGAGATACCGAATTACTTCGACCAGATCGCTTGCCTCAAAACGCCCCGCCCCGCGATAGCGGCCGGTCGAGCGACCGGAAGCGCGCTGATCGTAGGCCACGACCGCGTAGCCGGCGTTATGTATCGTCCGGGCCAGATCCAGCAGGCTGTCGCGATTCGTGCCATCGTCGTGAAGCAGGAAGACTGTCCCGGCGGCCGTGTCGGCGCTGTCAAGAGTACTTATGTAGAGGCAGGCGAGATTGGTCAGACCGTCCGATTCGACCCGGAAAGTATCGGGCATGAGACCGGCCTCGAAATAGAGCGCGGCATCGTTGACCACCAGCGAGTCCTCGTTGAAATCATCGATATCAGGGCGGCCCAGAAATGCCTGGGTCCGGTTAAGCGGGTAACATACAAAGGCCGTCAGGAGCGTTGCCACTACCAACAGGAATACAACCGTGTTTATTATCTCTTTTGTCGTTCGTGATAATCGAGCCATTTCAAATCCGTCTGTCTAAAATTTATACACTATTAATGATAGAAGAATAGCTAACCGCCGGTCCAAGTCAAATAGAAAATGGAAGGTCTCTCGGGCTGTCTGAAAACGCCTATTGTATTAATGTGCAATCACTCACTTCCTCCGGCCTTGGTGGAGCGGTCGGTCAGGGACCTGGTGGGTGTGTAATAGAATGCACAAGGGCAGGTGACTGCTTTGCTATCCCGACGGTTACAGTCCGGTTGGTCGTCGAGGTCGCTATCGACAGCCAGACTCAAGCTGTTGACAATCAACGACATTACATTGGGTGGATGATCCACTTATCCGATTTAGGGCTTCTGAAAAGCTATCCGGAGACGGCATGCTGGTTGCTGATTGAGGGA
>DAOWIC010000146.1 GCA_030641085.1 Calditrichota bacterium | reverse complement strand
GCGGTCGTCGGATCATATGTGATCGGGCGGGTTGCGCAGGTGTGGTCATTGAAGAAGATCATGATGTTGATTGTCGCCGGGTGGGTGGTAACGCTGGTGGCGTTTGTTCTGACAACCTCCACGGCGGTTATCTGGATCCTCGGCTCGGTGATCGGCATCCTGATGGGTGGTCTCTGGACAGTCTCGCGCCCGATGCTGGCCGAACTGGTCCCGCGCGAAGAACTGGGCCGGTTTTTTGGACTGTTTTCGCTTTCCGGTCGGGCGGCGGCGGTGGTTGGACCGTTAATATGGACGACAGCCGTGTATTGGTTTCAGCCCGGGCGGTATCCGGGGCAACTGGCGGCGGAATTTTTGAACCTGAGTCCCGATAGCGCGGTTAAACTACCGTACAAGGTTGGTGTATTGTTTCTTGGAGTGATGATGTTGATCGGTTTGTTCCTGTTCAGAAAAGTCCCTGATCCCCTGGAGAATTCGCATGGCCGTTAGACTGGGCGACTGGCATTGTTACGCAGGCGCGATTCATATCCATACGACTGAATCCGACGGCACCAAAACACTGGAAGAGGTGGTCTCGCTCGGGCGCGAGGTCGGGCTGGATTTCATGATGTTCTCCGACCACATGACTTTAAGCAATCGCGAGATGGGCAAGGAGGGTTTCTACGGCGACACGCTGGTGACGGTCGGCTATGAGCACAACGACGCCGATGACATCCATCATTATCTTCTCTTCGATTCGCCCCGCGTCTACCCGTCCGATATGAGCGCCGCCGAGTATGTTAAGGCCGGGGCCGCCGATGGCGCGCTCGGGTTTCTGGCCCATCCGGACGAAATACGCAACAAGCTCAAGTCATACCCGCCCTATCCCTGGAAAGACTGGTCGGTAGACGGCTTCACAGGGATCGAGCTGTGGAACCAGATGTCGGAGTGGATGGAGAAGTTGACCCGCTATAATATGCTCGTCAATGCCTGTTCGCCGCGCAAGTGGATGGTGGGACCGACCGACCGGATATTGAAAAAATGGGACGAACTGAATATGACCCGTAAGGTGGTCGGCTTCGCCAGTGTCGATGCGCATGCTTTCTCGGCCAAAGTCGGACCACTCAAGGTTGAGATATTTCCTTACAAAGTGCACTTCAAGACGCTGCGCTCTTATATATTGCTGCCCGAAGAGATGTCGCGTGATTTCAACACCGCCCGCGACCAGCTCTACCAGGCGCTGCGCGACTGCCGCCTCTATTTTGCCAACGTTCGTTGGGGAGCCGCTGATGAATTCGAGTTCTATATCAAATCCGGCGACCAGACCACGGTCAGCGGCGGTCAGATCAAGGCGAGCGCCGATGCCCGGCTTGTGGTCAACCTGCCGGAACGAGCCACGCTGAAGCTGATCCATAACGGACAGTACACTCTCCAAGCCAACACCGACCGTCTCGAATTGGACCGACTCGATCCCGGTCTTTATCGGGTCGAGGCATGGAAAGGGAAGCGGGGCTGGATCTTCTCCAATCATATCAGGGTCGAAAGCGAATGACCGGCGTGCGGCGATTATGAAATGTTCCGTTGTCAATCTCAACGAAAACGGCCAGCCGAATGGCGTTGCCGACAAGCCCCCAATTCAGGTATGCAAGTTTGTGGTTTTCGCCTCGCCCGAGGAGCAGATACTGATATTCGGGCCGGTGAGGCAATACCACTATCACGCCGCTCTGGTTCGCAGCTTCTGTCAACTGCGCGAGATTCCCTCTGGCTGGGAGAAGCAACCGGACCTGTATCAGATATACGACCGGGCTTACAAAGTGAGCGGAGGGGGATGGCTGGATCTGGTCGTGGAGGACAAGTCGATCCTTTTCTACGACCGCTCAACCGCCTACGGCGGCTTTGATCCGGACGCGATTATTGAGATTTTCGACCAATGCGCCGGATATTCCGAGTACAAGCTTCTTTTTCAAACGTAGTCAAAACGAACCAATTTTGTGACATTTTTATCAAGCTTGGTTTGTGGCTCGTTTCTTGCTGTTCCGGTAATCCCCTGTCTGATAACGCAGTATGACAGGCGTTCATAGCGGTCACATTTCCGCAGATGTCAAAAAATACAGTGTTCTGCGCCAAAATCGCTTGACATGGGATCGTATTATACATAAAGTGGTGACTTATAAGGAAAGGGATGGACTGTGTTTGAGACCTTGTATCCGATTCTGTTTCTGGCCGGCTTGGCGGCGGTTATCGCCGTTTTTTTTATAGTCATGTCGATCTGGATCGGTCGCAAGACCAAAATGGCACACAAAGGACAGCCGTACGAGTGCGGTATAGAGCCGGTTGGAACCACCAAGGAACCGGTCCCGATCAAATTCTATATGGTCGCCATCCTCTTTATCCTCTTTGATATTGAAGTCATCTTTTTGTACCCCTGGGCGGTAATCTCGCGCAAACTGGGGCTTTTCGGCTTTGTCGAAATGCTGGTTTTTGTAGTGATTCTGCTGGTGGGATATTTCTACATCCTGGGACGAGGTGCTTTGAAGTGGGATTAGAAGAAAAGATTCCCGATTCAATTATATTGACGACAGTGGATAAGATGGCCAACTGGGCCCACAAGCGTTCCATGTGGCCGCTTGGCTTTGGTCTGGCCTGTTGCGCCATCGAAATGATGTCCACCTTTGCGCCGCACTTCGATCTGGCGCGATTCGGCATGGAGGTCATGCGTCCATCACCGCGTCAGGCCGACCTGATGATCGTCGCCGGTCGCGTCTCGATGAAGATGGCGCCGGTGGTCAAGACTCTGTACGAACAGATGCCCAACCCGAAGTGGGTGCTCTCCATGGGTGCCTGCGCCTCGTGCGGCGGAGTATTTAACAACTATGCAATCGTACAGGGCGTGGACCGCATTATCCCGGTCGATGTTTATGTCCCCGGTTGTCCTCCCCGACCCGAGCAGTTGATAGACGGTATCTTGAAACTGTACGAGCAGATCGAGAAGGAATCTGTCAAGGACAAACGCGAGGAGTGGGGCCGCAGGATAGGCTAATCCCAAAAAAGTATACCGGCAGCTTTGTGCACGCGGAGATTGTGAAAATTGGAACAAACCAGCCTGATGACAGAGAAAATCAGAGACTTTTTTAGCAGCCGTTTTGCCGACGCTGTCATATCTGAGGACAATTTTCGCGACCAGCAGTCGTTTTATGTCAAGCCCGAGGCTATTTTCGATATCTGTCAAACCCTTCTTAACGACGCCGAACTCGACTTGAAATATCTGTCCGATATTACCTCGCTCGACTGGCTCGGTGATGAAGAAGCCGAAAAGGGCCGCTTCGAAGTTGTCTATAATCTTTATTCGCTGACACACCACAATCGCCTGTTTCTCAAAGTCCGCCTGCAGGAGGACAATCCGCGCATTCGGACTGTAAGCGATCTCTGGGCGGGCGCCAACTGTATGGAGCGCGAAGTATGGGACTTGATGGGTATCGACTTCGAGGGCCATCCGGATATGACAAAAGTTTTGACCGCTGACGAACTCGACGGTCACCCGTTGCGCAAGGATTTTCCTCTTACATGGGAACAGCCCAAGTTTACCTGGAACAAGGACGACCCGCCTGAGGTGATTAAGTGACAGAGCAGAAAACTGTCACGGTAAACATGGGACCTCAGCACCCGTCCACCCACGGTGTGCTGCGCGTGGTTCTGGAGCTTGACGGCGAGACGGTTATCAAGGCCACGCCGGTGGTTGGCTATCTCCATACCGGAATCGAAAAGACGATGGAGAACAAGCTGTACTACAAGGCGATTCCGTGTACCGACCGGATGGATTACCTTGCGCCGATGTCAAACAACCTTGGCTACTGTCTGGCGGTTGAGAAGCTGATGGGCATCGAGGTGCCGGAAAAGGTCAAGTGGGCGCGTGTCCTCCTGACCGAACTGACTCGTATCAAATCACACCTGGTCTGGCTCGGGACGCACGCACTCGATCTCGGCGCGATGTCGATGCTGCTCTATACGTTCCGCGAGCGCGAGTCGATCATCGACGTCTACGAGGCGGTCTCCGGCCAGCGCATGATGTCGACTTATATTCGTATCGGCGGACTGGCCAAAGAGCTGCCGAAAGATTTCGACAAATGGGTGCGCAAGGTTCTCAAGCAGGTTCCGCAGGGAATGCAGGATTATATAGATTTGCTTAGCGGCAACCAGATATTCATCAATCGCACCAAGGGCGTGGCCGTGATATCAGCCGAAGACGCCCTCAACTACTCGCTGTCCGGTCCGATGCTGCGCGGCAGCGGGATCAAGCATGACCTGAGAAAAGCCTCTCCGTACAGCGGCTATGAGAATTTCGATTTTGAGATACCGGTCGGCCGTATCGGCGACGCCTGGGATCGCTACCTGTTGAGGCTTGAAGAGATGCGTCAGTCGCTGCGGATTGTCCAGCAGGCGCTGGATGGTATGCCGGAAGGACCGTACCGGGCTCATGTTCCGGGGGTCGTGCTGCCGCCGAAGGAAGATGTATTGTACAAGATGGAGTCGATGATTCATCATTTCAAGATTATCACCGAGGGTTTCGAAACGCCCCGCGGGGCGGTCTATCAGGCGATTGAAGCGCCTAAGGGAGAACTCGGTTATTACATTTCATCGGATGGCTCCAATAAACCGCATCGCGTGCGGGTACGCCCACCGTCATATATCAACCTTGGTGCGTTACCGAAGATGGTTGAAGGGCGGCTCTTGTCAGACGTAATTTGTGCCATCGGCACAATTGATATTGTATTGGGAGAAGTTGATCGATGATTCTATCCCAGAAATCGGTACAGGAAATTAAGGAAAAAGCGGCTCGCTATCCGCGCCGCAAATCGGCCATTCTGCCGGCCCTGACGGTGGCT
>DAOWIC010000116.1 GCA_030641085.1 Calditrichota bacterium | reverse complement strand
TTTACGATTGCCGACGCTACGGTCCTGACCGAGGCGGGGTATGTCGGCGAGGATGTCGAGAATATCCTGGTGCGGCTGTATCAGGCATCCGGTTTCAACAAGCACAAGACCGAGCGCGGAATTATCTACATCGACGAACTGGACAAGATCGCCCGCAAGGACGGCAACCCGTCGATCACCCGCGATGTCTCCGGCGAGGGAGTGCAGCAGGGTCTGCTGAAAATCCTCGAAGGTACCATCGCGAACATTCCGCCCAAAGGCGGCCGCAAACATCCGGAGCAATCGTTTGTCCAGATCGACACGACCAATATTCTCTTTATTTGCGGCGGCGCTTTTTCAGGGCTGGAAAAGACCATCGCCCGGCGAATCGGCAAGAAGACAGTCGGCTTCGAATCGGAGAAGAAGTATGTCGATGAATCCTCGGCGGAGATCTTCAACCGAACGATGCCCTCGGACCTGATCAATTTCGGGCTGATCCCGGAACTGGTCGGCCGTCTGCCGGTGGTGGCCGCTCTGTCGGACCTCGACGAGGAGGCGATGCTGAGCATCCTGACCGAGCCGAAAAACGCCCTGACCCGCCAGTATGCGCGGCTGTTTGAATTGGAAGGGGTCAAGCTGCGTTTCGAGCCGGGGGCGCTTCGGGCGGCGGTGAAAATCGCTACCGAACGCAAGACCGGCGCTCGGGCGCTCAGGTCGATCTTTGAGCGGGCGATGCTGGAGACGATGTACGAGATACCGTCCATGCCCGAGATCACCGAAGTGGTCGTCACGGAAAAGACGATCTCCGAGGGCGAAAAGCCAAAGATGCACACCAGTGCCAAAACCAAAAAGGCTGGTTAGGCAATCAATCGACATCTAAGCCCGTTTCCCCCGGAGACGGGCTTTTTTTGTTGCCGACAAGACGCGGCGGCGACAAACGCGGCCGCAATAAAGAGTTTCCGGGCAAACCGAACAGCCGACATTGGCGTTTTTAGTACGAATGGAATAATCCAGAATCTTCAAAGAGGAGTCATCATGAATTCTGCTATGGCACCGCTGATTGAAATCTACCGAGCCAATAACATGCTGCTTCTCAATGCGGTAAAGGATGTGAAAGAGAGCGATCTAAGCCTGCGACCGGACGACAAGGCCAATTCAATGCTCTGGATAGCAGGGCACATGACTGATGCCCGCTACATGGCCACAAAAATGGTCGGCCATGAAGAAGAATGCCCGTGGGGCGATCTTTTCAGCCGCGGCGAAGCTGTTGATAACAGCGCCGTTCCGGATATGACCGAAATTGTCGAGGTCTGCAACGGGATTTCAAAGACGATGCTGAACGTTCTCACCAACGCGCCCGATGAAATCCTGGAGGCTCCCTCGACGCTCGACCTCCCGGTAGAGGACAACAATGTTCTTAACGGAATTGCCTTTCTTGCAATGCATGACTCTTATCATATCGGGCAACTGGCGTATATCCGGCGCCTGCTTGGCTACAACCAGCTTGTCGGGTAAGAGCGCAAAACCAGTTCCATGACGGCAATTGACGGGTTCAGCCACCTCGATTCAGGGCGGATCGGGCATGATTTTTTGTTTGCTTCACCGGCCGTATTGAGAATATTTTCCATTGCCGGACCGCTCTGGGCCGGGCCTGATTGGGCCGAAATTGTGGAGAAAAACCATGTCTGACCGAGTAAAAGAGTTTAGAGAACAGCGCGACCGGCTGAACGAAGCGATCCTGGCCAGAGATAATCTCAATATCAAGCGCTTTTTCGGTCTCGACAGCGCCGTCTACCGTGATGGCGCCCTTGACAGCAGGACCAAGGAGATGCTCGGATTGGTCGCCTCGCTGGTGCTAAGATGTGATGACTGTATTACTTACCATGTCATCCAAGCTAAGGAACAAAAGGTGACCGACGAAGAGTTCGACGAAATCATTGCGGTCGGACTGGTTGTGGGCGGATCAATAACAATACCGCATATAAGGAGAGCAACTCAGCTATGGCAAGAACTGGCCGACTGACCTGGTGCATTCTAATCACTGCCCTAATTTTCGCCCTCTCTCCCTCACGCACGAGCGCGGAAAAAACTCCCGAGTTTGAAAAACTGCTCAAATGGTATCAGTCTACCTTCAGTTTCATAGAGATGGAAGATACCGTGTATACCTTCGAGTCGGAATATATCTTTCCCGAGGGTTTCCACCGGGTCGACTCCGTCCGACTGGGACAGTACGCCTGGTGGGTCTCTCATTTTCCGCTCTGGCACGCCTGGAAACCGGTCGGCATGTGGCGAGGGATGAGGATCTACTCCGCCGAAGAAATCTCGCGCGCAGTTCATTTGCCCTGGCACGGACCGACCTTCAGCCAGGACAAGATACCGTATCGAATACTGGCCGAGTACCTGCGCCAGAACCAACGCGAGTTCGATCTTGAGATTCTCCCCAAGAACGGCGACCCAATCTCCTATGAGAAATGGCTTGAGGGCAAGCCGGCTATCAGTGCGGACGGCGCGGTTGTGTTCAAACCCTCCGAAAAGCGCGACACCAGCGCCGCCGAGTATTACACTATGCTTCAGTTCTGCAGCAAACAGTCCAACTACGCGGCCCTGGTTCGAAACTGTGATTCGATCGATGCCAAAGACGTGCTGCCCGGTGACTTGCTGGTTGCCCACAGTGAAACGGGCAAATCCGGCCGTGTTTATGTCGTTTTGAATATGCTTGAAAACGGCGACCGGCTGCGGTTGTACGCTGTCGCCACCGGCTGCGATCAGGCGTGCGATTTTTATATCCCGCTGGTTAACGAAGACCGCGGTAACCCGTGGCTTTCCATTGAAGATGTTCGGGCGCTTGCGGGAGACCTGCCGTACCGGGGCTTTTTCCGATTCAGGTCCGTGACAGAGGAGGGTCTGAGTCAATAAGTAGCCGGACCTGCCCGTACTACATCGGGAATCAGACAGCTTAAAGATGATTCCCGCGATG
>DAOWIC010000059.1 GCA_030641085.1 Calditrichota bacterium | reverse complement strand
GACCGGCGACATCGATCGAGAACGGGCTGGTATCGTAATCGGACAACTGCCACGTAAAGTTGAGTCCCAGTCCCAGGGGCAGAAAACCGGTCAGGCCGAAGCCTAATTCGCTGTAGGCGGCGATCGCCGGCGGCAACAGGTCGTTGCCCGGCTGCGGCGCGTTGCCGCGGAAGTCGGTCCAGAATGCGCCGCCGTGAACGCTTAGGAGGTAAGGTATCTTCTCGATCAGCGGCAGGTGGCTCTTTTTGAAAAGCCTTGTGCCGAATTCATGCTGGGCGTAGACCGACAGGACGCGGGAACCGTAGAAGTTGTGATTCTGCACGGTGTGAAAGTACGTCACTTTGTCCACTAACTGAGCATCAAGGTCAACGACCCAGAACTTCTGCGGCGGCAATGTGCCCCTGAAGGTTCCGCCGAAGAGAGACAACGACGTTGTCCCGAGTCCCGGCAGGCGCTGCTCACGGTAAAGCGCGGCGTGATAGCGCGTGAAGTAGAAATCCGAGTCTAATACATCGTCGGTTGTGTACTCCACGCCCGCTTGGAAAATCGTGAAGGGAAGTGAATACATCTTCATCAGGCGGCCCCGGTCTTTAATCAGTTTGCGCGAATCATAGCTGAAGCCGATCCCAACCGAGCGCAACCGGCCGTCGACAATCACAGGGTTGAAGCGGTGCGCTGCGTTGTCACCGAAGAGGCCGTAGGAAGTGCTGGTATCCTGCCAGGTCTGCTCAACATCAGTATAGTTCAGCGCCAGTCGCGTGTGATTGACCAGCTTGGTTTTCAGCGTGGCGGCGAATCCTTTCTCGCGGTAGTAGTCGTACGGGTCGGTTTTCTGCATCAGGGCGAAAAAGGTGGCGTTACCGTCGGGGCGCGATTGAATCGTGGTCCAGGTGCGAATCTCGTCGCGGTATTCAAAATCAAAGGTCAGGTCCTGTTTCTCGGAAAGGAGATAATTGACTCCGTAGCAGTGTTGCCAGAGATCGGCGTCGATCGCATAGCCGGATTTTAACCGAAGGGTGAGCCGGTCGCCGATACGATTGAACGTCTTACCGAGACCGACATAAGCGCCCTCGACACGGTTGAAATGGAAAAAATCCTGACTTCCGACAGCAAACGCGATGACTGTCGGCACGAGGCTTAAAATCTGTTTATGAATCGGTTTGGGCGCGTTTTTGAGCGAATCAATACGCTCATAACCGTCGGTCTCTTCGTCGGTCAACGGCATGAGTTGCCCGATCAGCCAGTCGGTGGAATCAACATCATCCGCAGTGAGCGCAACCTCGAGGGCGAATTCATCAAACTCAACCTCGTTGGTGGTGTCGTCGAAATTATAGTTCTGTAGCGCCGCAGTGTACTCAAGTGTCAGTTCGGGAATCCCGGGAAAACCGAAATCGAGCCTGCCGTCGAACTGGATCATGGTCGGCATCCAGTACTCGCCGTCAAATTGCGAATGAACCTGCCGGTAACGCGGTTCGTACAAAAAGAGGCTTTCGAAAGCCTCGTTGAGACCGACATCGACCCCTACAACGGCGAAACTCGAATCGGCGATTTTGATTGTCCCGACAAAAAGCGGGGTCGTTTTGCTTTTCGGTTCGATCTCAAGGACAAAAACCGGGGCTGCGTCATTATATATTGTGTCGATCAGGTAATAGTTGTAGTAGTCAAGGGCGTCCTTCGCGGTGGGGGAGACCACGGCGACACCACCAAAACCGATCCGGTTCTTGTTGAAATTCAGAATCTCGCCCACCGAGACCAGATTCTGTTCCGCCTTGAGGTTGGAGGACTGGCGACGGGCGGTGATTATTTCTTTGTAGTCGTCGGGATATCGCCAGGTGGCCTCGACCTGCGTCTCGGTAATCAGAAAGATATTGACCGAATCATCTTTCTTGCGCTCGCGCAGCACGAGCTTGGTATATGCATCGAAGTCGTACTGCCTGATACGGGTGAGCAGTTCCTCCTTGCGCCTGATCGCCTCGATAATAATCCTCTGGGCGGCATCGTAGGCACGCTCATATACTCGGATCGGCGCAACCTCGACTAAGGCCGGTTCAAGCTCGATATTGAGCACGGTGACTGAATCGCTGACCCATATATCCAATATGCGGGAGTAATGGGCGACATGGCTGAATTTGAGTTGGTGACTGCCGTCTTTGAGCGCGATTCGGAAATGACCTTGCTCGTTGGCAAGGATCGATTGACCGGAGCCGACCACGCGCACTGTCACCAGCGGAATCGGTTCGCCGGTGGTGGCACCGGTGACATTGCCCTCCACCGTTCCGGCGGCGACTCGCGCGACACTCAAGGCCGCTAGTATAAGCAGACACCAATATTTCATTTGCGAATATTTATACCGGAACGGCCGCAAATGAAACCATTTTTTTTTCGGCATTGTATCAGGCGCAACACGGCCGGTATACTTCGCGGTATTGATCCCCCACGTCATAATGGCGGCGGTGATGACGCCTTTTATCATTCTGGCTGTCTGGCATGCTTTTCGGCAGAGGATTGAGAAACACCGACGGATAGTTCGCTGGCTTTAGCCGGTGTGGATCCTCGTTTTGATCTCCGGCGTGATCGTCTACTTGATGTTGTACCAACTGTGACGCCAGCACACACGTTACTTGATGATTACCAGCTTGCCGATCTGGCTGCCGTACTCCGACTCCACCACCCAGTAATAAAGCCCGCTCACAACCGCCTGCGTGTTGCGGCTGATCAGGTCGAAGCGCGCTACCGCGACCATGCCGGAGCCGGATGGTTCGTCGTGGTGCATCCGTTTCACCAGGTCACCGTCGAGCGAATAGATCGATATCGTGCACTCCGACGGCAGGTTGGCGAAGTAGATCGAGCGCGCCCGGTCGGTGGCCAGATCGGTGAAACGGTTTTCAAAACCGTTATCGGCGTAGTCGTCGGCCACGCAATACGGATTAGGGAAGCAGTAGACATTGAGTCGGCCGTTGGCGATCGAGGCGGTGTCGTGATCGACGGCAAACGCTTCGTGCATGTTGGCGGCGGGCGATGATTCCAGCGACTCCAGCCCTTTGGCAGGATAGCCGTAATCGAATGCTGTCACGCAGACGTAATACGGCACGGTCGGCAGCAGGTTGTCGATGATATACTCATACTCGTAATAGCGCATGCGGCCTTCGGCATCCACATCGTTGGTGTCGAGCGTTGCCTCCGGGTAGAGTTTATGGATATCGGTGCGGCTGCTCAGGTCCGACTGATTATAATCGACCTTGGTAAAATAATAGACGCCGTCCTCTGCGTAATACGGAGCGAGCCGCGTATATTCGAGCGGCTCAAACCACTCGCCGTACATGGAGCGCAACTGCTCCAGCGTAAACGGCGCCACCCGGCTTTCGTAAACCCGTCGGCTCTTGTTCCACTTAAAGCGACTATAGTTGTCGAGATCATATGAAGTAAGCAGGGAAATATCGTTCTCGTCCTGCGATCGAGCCAGGTAAATACGGTAGCCCTCGAAATCGCGGAGAAACGTGAAGTTGTCGAAGTAATTTTCCGTTTCGCGTCCGTTCCAGCGTACTATGATCCGGCCGTTTTCGGTGGTCAACCGCAGTTGCGGTGGCGGTGGCGGTCCCGCGCCTCGATAGTCAGGCAGACCATCGCCCTCGTAATAGACCTGCTGCGAGTCACCGGTCAGGGTGTCATACATGAAGAAATACTTGCCGGAATCACCGTCGTTGTCGGTATCAACGCCGGGATTATCATAGATGCGTTTAGCCCAGCGGATATTATCGATCAGATCGTCGAAATCGAGATACTCCAAAAACGGTTTTGGGTCGTACGGATCGAAATAATCCCGGTAGCCGGTGGGACTGGCATGAACATTCTCACCAACCGCATAAACGACCGTCACATGCTCGACCCCGTACGGCACCAGGTCGAACGGTCCGTAGGATGTTACGTAGTGAGGGTGATGGCCCCGGGCCAGTTCTTCGGCATACTCGGGCGGTTCCAGCCAGCCATCGTAACGGTGGTCGACGGCTGCCTCGTAACCGGAGTAATCAATCTCCGGATGAGACATCAGGTAGTATTTATTTTTGTCCCCGTGCGGCACGCCGAGACCGTCCGGAAAAGGTCGGAACGGGTCGTCGAGACTGCCCTGCTGCCGGGGACCCCAGTCGCCCAGGTAGCTGTCATAAATCCACCAGTTGAAATTCCGCACCTCGGCGTCACGGGGGAGATGCAGCGGGGCGATTCCAAGACAGTTCCGGGTCGGCACCAGCGCCCATCTCCCGCCGTAAGGATGGCCGTCCTTGTCGCAGGTCCAGGAGATGTTCATCGCCTCCCGGCCCAGATGTTCAAACTCGTGCGTGACCGAGTCGATGTATCCTTCAAGATCGTCAAGCTGCGGGTAAGGCGGTTCGGATATGTAGTGAACGCCCCCTACATGATAAAGGCCGAAGAAGGCGTCATAGATCCAGTTCGGCGACAGGTTGTGGATCTTGTAATCGACAATCAGGAAATCCCCGGCGTACTTGGACGACCAGGAATAACTGGTCTGCGTTATCTCTACATTGAGCGGCTTATGGTAGCGCATGTCGTACGGATCGTAAGGCACAAACCACTCGCGCGTGAACGTATCGGTGTACACCGCTTCATATACCAGCAGATCTCGGGACGATGGTTCCAGCAGGGCGCCATAGCCGGGTGACTTGTCCCGAATATAGCCGTACGGATAGAAGTCGGGCCAGAATTCACATCGGTGCAGCGACCACTGGCTCTGATAATCAACATCCAGAGAGATCGATACCAGCGTATCGTTATTGACTACCCCGCCCAGCCAGATGCCGGTTCTGAAACCGTGCCGAATCCCGCTGTAGCGCGGGAAAAAGTAGTCCGGTGCCTTGCGGTAGATGTCGTCGTCCTCAGACCCATACACGTTGCCCAGAATGCCGTTATTGGTGATCGTATTCCAGAACCGCCCGTTTTTGTGCAGGCGGTAGTCGATGTAAAACCACCAGGCTGATTTGTCGGGCGTGCCGCGAGATTTCATTTCGCTGCCGGACGAATCCGGTATCGGCTCGCTCTGGGTCAGGATCAGTCCCGGAGTGGCCAGCACAAAACAGATGGCCAGGTGGATCAGTCGGGATCGAAACATGGCTTTCTCTCGGGCGGCGGTTGTGATTTAATGGTTGTGGAATCGCCGATAATATACTCAATTATCTCCGAGGCGAGCAACCCAAAAATTCGTAATGCCGGCCCTAAAGTCTGCGGAATCGGGGTTACTTGATGATAACCAGTTTGCCGATCTGGTTACCGTATTCGGATTCGACGACCCAGTAATAAAGTCCCGATACAATCGCCTGGGTGTTGCGCGTAATCAGGTCGTAGCGCGCCACCGATGATTCCCCGCTACCGAACGGCTCGTCATGCTCGAAACGTCTCACCAAATCGCCATCGAGAGAATAAATAGATATCGTACACTTGTTGGGCAGGTTGGCGAAGTAGATGTTGCGGGCACGGTCAGTGGCCAGGTCATTGAACCGATTCTCGAAGCCGCGAGCGGTGTAGGAGGCATCAACTCGATACGGGTTGGGGTAGCAGTAAACGTTGAGCTTGTTGTCCTCGAGACCGGTACCGTACTGATCGAGCGCGAAAACCTTCACCATGTTCGCCTGCGGCGAGGACTCCATTGATTCCAGTGACTTGGCCGGATAGCCGAAGTCGAAAGATGTTACCGATACCCAGTAGGGAACGGTCGGGAGCAGGTTTTTGATGACGTACTCATATTCGTAATAGCGTATACGCCCTTCCTCATCGACGTCGCTCGTGTCCGGAATTGCATCCGGGTAGAGCTTGTGAATACCGTGCGGATCGCTCAGGTCAGAGGTGTTATAGTCGACCTTGGTGAAGAAGTACACGCTGCCGTTGTCATAAAGCGGGTCGACGCGTGTGTACTCCAGCGGTTCGAAATCCTCGCCGTAGAGGCCGCGCAACGAGTCGAGGGCAAAGGGCACCTCCAGCAGATTATATACCAGTCGCTTTTTATCCCAGACATACCGATTGTAATCTTCTCTGTCATAGGTTGCCAGCAGCGAAATGTCGAATTCATCCTCTGAGAGGGCCAGGTAGACCCGGTAGCCTTCGAAATCCCGGATAAGGCTGAAAGTGTCGAAATACCTTTCGATATCGTAACCGTTCCAACGAATGGTTATTTTACCTTCCTCGGCGCTGACGCGTATCGGCGGCGGTGGTGGTGGGGTGGCTCCCTGGAAATCCGGAACACCGTCACCCTCGTAGAAAACTTGCAGCGATTCGCCCACCTCTTCGTCGTAGTGCCAGAAGTATTTCCCCGAATCGCCGTCACCGTCGGTGTCGACGCCGGGATTGTCGTAAATCCGCTTGGCCCAGTGCACATTGTCAATCAGGTCGGAAAAATCAAGATAATCCATAAACGGGTACGGATTCTCGAAGCTGAATATGTCACGATAGGCGGTCGGGTTGGTATGTATATTCTCGCCGATCGAGAAGACCATCGTGACCGACTGGGTGCCGTACGGCTCTATATTGAACGGTCCGAATGAGG
Organism: Calditrichota bacterium; assembly: GCA_030641085.1. Lineage (GTDB taxonomy): Bacteria > Zixibacteria > MSB-5A5 > GN15 > FEB-12 > DAOWIC01. The sequence continues at coordinate 4,937 of DAOWIC010000059.1, read as the reverse complement.
TCAGGTAGTGCGTGGCGTGACCGTTGGCGATATCTTCGGCATACTCATGCGGTTCCAGCCAGCCTTCATTGGAGTGGTCCCTCGCGGCCTCGTAACCGCAGTAGTCTACCTCCGGATGCGACATCATGTAATACTTGCTCTTGTCGCCGGCGGGACGGCCGAGATTGCCGTAAAACAACCTCAGTGGATCCTCCAGCGTGCCCCGCTTGCGGGGAGCCCAGTCGGCGGTGTTCCATTCATCGATCCACCAATTGAAATTGCGGATATCGGCGCCTTCCGGCAGGGCCAGCGGGGCAATTCCGAATACATTGCGCGTCGGCACCAGTATCCAGGAACCACCGATCGGGTGCCCGTCTTTGTCGCAGGTCCATGAGATGTTCATCGGGATATTGCCCAACTCCTCGAATTCGAAGGGAATGGAGTCGATATATCCCTCGAGATCATCCATCATCGGGTAAGGCAGTTCCGAGGTGTAGTGATTCGCTCCGACGTGGTAGAAGCCGACAAAGGCGTTGGTAATTCGCTTCGGACCGAGGTTGACGAGTTTGTAGTCGATGATGACAAAATCCTCGGAGTATTGGTACGACCAGGAGTAGCTGTTCTGAACCACCTTCAGGTTCAGCGGCTTGTGGTAGCGTTGGTCATAACTGTTGTAGGGGACAAAATCCTCATACTGGAAGGTGTCGGTGTAGACCGCTTCGTAAATCACTTCGGTCTTGGACGGATCCGCGCCAAAAATACCGTTGATCTCCCGCACTTTGTCCGTAAAGTCACCATACGGGTAAACATCCGGCCAGAACTCGGATTGAAACGGCTCCCACCAGTAGAAGTTACCGATATTGACCGATGTGGATACAAGCGTATCGAGGTCGACAATCCCGCCCACCCAGAGGCCGGTATAAAATCCATGCCGGATTCGGCTGTAACGGGGGAAATAGTGATTGGGCGCCGTACGCCCCAGCTCTTCGTCAATACTTCCGAAGTAATTTCCGAATATGCCGTCGTTGTGAATTGTATTCCAGAACCGGCCGTTTCGGTGCACCCGCGACGAGATATACGGCGTCTCCGACGTGGCCTTGGGCATAGCCCTCGGCTTGAATGCTGCCTGTTCTTCGCTAATCGGTTCCTGAGTCTGAGCGGTTATGATGCTGAACAATCCAAGAGCAAAACCGGTGAGAATCAGCAGATGTCGAGCGCGCATTTAATCATCCCAAAAAAAACTGACTGGATTCCTGTGGATCGCAATAAGATAATCAAAATCATGTTCGGCACAACCGGTTTGTGCCGGTCATATGTAACGGTTTTCAACTGATATACAGATATGAACCCCGAAGAAAGTCGGGCAGGCTGGGACAAGTCTCCTCTCTCTGGTCAATCGTTCCTTGTCTTACTAACGTATTCGCGCTTTGAATGTTCAGTCGAATCGCTGGGAACAGTTCGATTCCGGCGCGACAGTGGCGTAACGCAAACAGAGGCTACTTTCTGTCCGTGGGAATCCCGACAATGCGGATAAAAAACGGTTGACATTTAATTCCCAGTTAAGATATATTCCCCAGTCAAAAAACTGATAGTAGGGTGCCATGGGCCGGAATAAGCTCGATTCTAAGCGTAGGCCAGACAAACACTTAAGGCAAGTTGGCCTGCTGGCGACAATTCCGGCGATACTTTTTATAGCGCCCGGCATCGGTTACCTGATCGGCCGCTGGGCCGACGACAAATTTGGCACCGCGCCGTACCTATTAATAGTGGGAATCCTGCTTGGATTCGGCGCCGCCGGAATAGAAGTCTACCGACTGGCGCGGAAGTCTGAGGAAATAGAACGCGAAGATGACGAAAAACAGTGATGCCAATATCAATTTCGTCGGTCGGACAATTCGTACGACCGGGATTGTGCTGCTGGTTTTCCTGCCGTTCGGCTTTTACTATCTGGGGACATTCCATGCCCTGGCGATATTCTCCGGCGGTGTCTGGGGGATAATAAACCTGATCTTTCTCTCCGCTATGGTGCGCGCTGCGGTTCGCCCGGATGGCGCCGATACCAGGCGCGTGGCCTCGGTCGGGCTGATCAAGTTCCCACTATTATACCTGGCCGGTTATTTCTTGTTGAAAGTCCCTCAGTTTGACGCTTTATTTCTGCTCATCGGATTTTCGTCACTGATAGCGATCATGGTTCTAAAGAGCCTCGGACGGCTGCTCCTGGGCCTCGATATTGGTAAAAACGGAGAACACATGCAGAAGGCGATTTGATTTTGGGTAGCTTGAACAACTTTTACTGCCTCGTGACAACAAAGCTTGCCCCCGTTATGATGGCAGCCTCCGGCGGCGAGGAGGGCGGACACGGCGGCGCCACGCATCTCCCCGACGCAATCGGTCTTTTTTCCGACAGCCATGTTCTGGACGAGTGGAAGGCAGTGATATTCGCGTTTTTCATAGCGGCGATCTTCGCTTTTACATCCCTGATGGCCTATCGCAAACGCGAGATGATTCCCGGACCGTTTCAGAATTTTATGGAGATGCTGGTGGAGTGGATGTACAACTTTCTGTACTCCATTCTCGGCAAGGATGCCCGCCAGTATACGCCCTTTCTAGGCACGCTCTTTTTCTATATTCTGGCGATGAACCTGATGGGTATTATCCCGTTGGGAGCCTCGCCATCGACCAACGTAAACATCACCGCCTCGCTGGCGATTCTGGTTTTTCTCTACGCACAGTATACCGGTATGCGGCGGCTGGGTTTTCTCGGTTACCTGCATCATTTGGCCGGTTCGCCGACCGACATAACCGGCTGGTGCCTGGTGCCGTTGATGTTGCCCATGCACATCATCGGGGAACTGGCCAAACCGTTCAGCCTGGCTATCCGACTCTTTGGTAACATTACGGGTGAAGATATTCTCGTTGCGGCCTTTGTCGGGCTGGGGTTGGCGGCGCTGTCGTTTGTCGGCTCGCCGGTCGGACTGCCGCTTAACGTGCCGTTTATTCTGCTCGGCATTTTACTGTCAACGATTCAGGCGCTGGTGTTTACACTACTATCGACAATTTACATTTTGATGATGCTGCCACATGGGGAGCATTAGATATTCATGCATGATGATAACGACTGATCGATAACGGAATGGTATTTTAGGAGGACATGATGGATTATCAAACGATGTTGGCCTGGGCTCTGCCGGTGGGTGTCGGCATGGCCGCTATCGGATCGGCGCTGGGGTTGGGACGCGCGGTTGGTTCCGCGATGGAAGCTATCGGTCGTCAGCCGGAAGCCGCCGGTAAGATTCAGACCGCTATGATTATCGGTGCTGCTCTTATCGAGGCGCTGACCATTTACGCCCTGGTGGTCTTCTTCATACTTCAGGGCAAAATTGGCGGCTGATTTACGCGACTCGTTCGTGGTAATGATGTTACAACGCCAATACCGATAGACTGGAGACGCTATGGATATACAGTGGCAATTATTAGTCACGCACGCAGTTGGCTTTTTGATCACGGTCTGGATTCTGAAGAAGTTCGCCTGGGGACCGCTTCTGGCTCTGATGGATGAGCGGCGGGCCAAAATCCAGGGCGAGTTTGATAAGATCGAGACCGAGATGTCGCGTGTCGACACGCTGGCTGTCGAGTATGATGCCAAGCTCAAGGGTATCGACGAAGAACGTCGCGCCAAACTGGTCGATGCGGTTATCGAGGGCAAGAAAGTTGCCGAGGAAATCAAACTCGCCGCACAGGATCAGGCCCGGAAGATCGCCGAAAAGGCGAGGGGTGAACTGGAGCGCGATGTGGCCAAGGCTCGCGTCGCATTGAAAGAGGATATGGTCAGCATGACCATCTCCGCCACCGAGAAGATCATCATGGAAAAACTTGACCACGACAAGCATCGCCAGTTGATCGGTCAGGTTATTGACGGTCTGGAAAAGGTGTAAGACGCATGATTGCCCAGGAAATAGCCCGACGATACGCCCGGGCGCTGTTCATGTCGACCCAGGAGAAGGGTCTGCTTGACACCGTCTTCGAGCAGCTTGGCGATCTGGGGGAGCACCTTGACAGGGATCCCTCCCTGCTTGACTTTCTCAATGATCCCAGAGTGCCTGAAGATAACAAGCGCGCGCTGGTGCGTGATGTTTTCAGCGGCCGGACGGAAAAGATCATCGTCGAATTCCTGATCGTGCTGATCGACAAGACCAGAATCGGTTTCCTCCCGATCATCATCGATGAGTTCATTCGGCTGGTTGAAGCCGAGAAGGGCATCGGCCGAGTCACCGTCATTAGTTCGGTGCCGCTGAATCAAGCGGAAAAGCCGAGCCTCATTGAGAAACTGGCCGCCAAGACCGGGCTGAAGATCGAGCTTGAGGAAAAGATCGATCAGACTATCCTGGGTGGGATGATTGTGATTTTACACAACGAGATTATCGACGGTTCGGTACGACACGAACTGGACCTGGTTAAGGAGCGCCTGAATAGAGTCAGAGTGCATTAGGGCCTTCCGCGGCGGAACTCAGGCTCCGCCGGCAGGGTTGCAGCCCGATAGGATTTGTAAGAAACGTATGGAAATAGAACAAGCGGAGCTTGTGGGAGTTCGGTAATGGGTCTTAACCCCGAAGAAGTTTCGTCGGTCATAAAGCGAGAGCTTGAAAAGTACGAGACTAAACTCCAGATGGAGTCCGTCGGCACCGTGCTTCAGGTGGGTGACGGTATCGCTCGCATCTGGGGTCTTGAAGATGTTCAGATGTCGGAACTTATTCAATTCTCCGGCGATATCTTCGGCATGGTGCTGAACCTGGAAGAAGATAATGTCGGTGCGGTCATATTCGGCTCCGACACGCAGATTAAAGAAGGCGACACCGTCCGGCGTACCGGACGAGTGGCGTCGGTTCCGGTTGGCGAGGCACTGCTGGGCCGGGTGGTCAACCCGTTGGGCCAGCCGCTGGACGGTAAGGGTCCGATTG
>DAOWIC010000168.1 GCA_030641085.1 Calditrichota bacterium | reverse complement strand
TATATTGTATCTGGCCTACCTCGAGAGCGGCCACGTTATTGGTGGTCGTTTTCTGAAGAAATTCCAGGGCGTCGTTGCCGGTAACTTCGAACTCGCCCATATGGGTCAGGTCGAAAAGGCCGACGTTTTTTCTTACCGCCAGGTGTTCGGCGCGGATGCCTTTAGGGTACTGCACCGGCAGATTAAACCCGGCAAAGCTGACCATCTTGCCGCCGGCGGCGACATGGTGATCGTAGAATGGGGTCTTAATGGGGGTGTTATTATCTGTCATCGTTGTATCGTACCGTATTGAAGGTTAGCAATCAAAACATGGATGCAATAAAGAGCATTGCCCCCAAAAGTCAATAACTTAGATAGAATTAGACTGCGAGTGTTATTTGTTTTGGTGTCAACGGGTTGGGGGGGGGAGAGTCAGGTGGCGGAACGATACGTGCAGCAAGGCGTACCGTGCCCCGTTGTTTGATAACCTCCGCCCGAAATAGGGCCTCCCGATTCGGGTCATGGGCAAAAATAGTCCATTGACCGGCTAATTGTCATCAGAATTACCCCAACCCGTTCAATCCGACGACCACTATCAGCTACACCCTGCCGACGCGCGCGACTGTCTCGGTGGTCATTTGCGACCTGCTGGGCCGGAGAGTGGCCGATCTGGGAACCTATAATCAGGCCGCCGGGACGCATTCGGTTCTGTGGGACGGGCTGGATCGGTACGGAAGTGAGGTTGCTTCAGGGGTTTACCTCTACCGGATTCTGACTGGAAATTTCTCCGAAACCAAGCGAATGGTGCTAATGAAATAGGATCGGGGGCCGTATCAGTTAGTGAGTGCTTGGTGACATCCCTTTTCCGGGTGGATTTGAGAAATGGCCAAACGCCATAATTGAGATCTAACGCAGGATCTTAGAAGGTATGATTCTACACCCGGAACGGGTCTATTATAGGAAGAGGGTGAATCGGGTGATTCACCCTCGTTTTTTGTGCCTGAGAATGGGGCTGGCTTACCCCTTCAGCAACTGACGCAGCACCATCTGAAGAATGCCCCCGTTGCGGTAGTAATCTGCCTCGACCGGGGTGTCGATACGGACAATCATCTGGAACTTCTTCTCACCGTTGGCGCCGTACGCCCGGACCGAAACTTGCTGCTTCGGCCGGAGGTCGTCGGAAAGCCCTTCGACTGTAAACAGCTCCTGCCCCGTCAGGCCGAGGATCTCTCTGGACTCACCATCGAGGAACTGCAGCGGCAGGACCCCCATACCGACCAGATTGGAGCGATGGATCCGCTCGAAACTCTGTGCCAGCACCGCCTTGACACCGAGCAGGAAGGTTCCCTTGGCGGCCCAGTCACGCGAGGAACCCATGCCGTAATCATTACCGGCCAAAACCACCAGCGGGATATTCTCCTCTTTGTATTTCTGGGCGGCGTCGTAGATCGACATCTGTTCGCCCGACGGCAGGTGGATTGTCACGCCGCCCTCGGTACCGGGAGCGAGCAGGTTGCGCAGACGGATATTGCCGAACGTGCCGCGCGTCATGACCCGGTCGTTACCGCGACGGGAGCCGAAGCTGTTGAAATCGGCGAACTGGACGTCGTTATTGAGCAGGAACTCGCCTGCAGGCGAATCGGCTTTGATCGCGCCTGCGGGCGAGATATGGTCGGTCGTGATCGAATCGGCCAGCATTGCCAGTACCCGGGCATCGCTGATCGGCGCTATCGGCTGCGGCTCGCGCGGCAGATCGACAAAGAAAGGCGGCTCCTGGATATAGGTCGAGGCGTCGTCCCACTTGTAGAGATCGCCTTCCGGGCTTTTGATTTTGTTCCAGGTCTCGTTGCCGTCGAATACCGAGGCGTATCGCTTGCGGAACATCTCCGGCGAAACCGCCTGTTCGACCGTGTCGAGAACTTTCTTTTCGGTCGGCCAGATATCCTTGAGGAAAACATCACCGTCGGTCCCTTTGCCGACCGGTTCCGTGGTCAGGTCGATATTGGTCGTTCCGGCCAGAGCATAGGCGACCACCAGCGGCGGCGAGGCAAGGTAATTGGCCTTGGTGTGCGGGCTTACCCGACCCTCGAAGTTGCGATTGCCGGAAAGCACCGCCGAGGCTACGATGTTGCCATCGTTGATCGCTTGAACCACGGCGTCGGCCAGCGGGCCGGAGTTGCCGATGCAGGTGGTGCAGCCGTAACCGACATTGTGGAAACCAAGCTTCTTGAGATAGGGCATAAAACCGGCTTTTTCCAGATAATCGATAACGACTCTCGAACCGGGGGAGAGCGAGGTCTTGACGTACGGTTTGACAGTCAAGCCCTTTTCGACCGCTTTCTTGGCGACCAGTCCGGCGGCGATCAGCACCGACGGATCGGACGTATTGGTGCAGGAGGTGATGGCGGCAATAACGACCGCGCCGTGACCGATTTCAGCTTTGTAACCGTCGGCTATGACAGCGGTATTGTCGATATCCGATGCGGCCAGTTCAAAACCGCGATCTTTGATCGGTTTGGTCAGGTCGTTACCGAACTCGCTTTTCATGTCAGACAGGGCGATACGATCCTGGGGTCGTTTCGGACCGGCCAGCGACGGCTGCACTGTGGAGATATCCAACTCCAGCAGGTCCGTGAATTCCGGATCGACCGAACCGGCCTCACGGAACAGCATCTGCTCTTTGGCATACGCTTCGACCAGCGCGACCTGCTCATCGGAACGGCCAGTCATCTGGAGGTAGTCAAGGGTCGAGTCGTCAAACGGGAAATAACCCATCGTGGCGCCATACTCGGGAGCCATGTTGGCGACCATCGCTTTGGTCGGCAGGCTCAGCTTATCCAGGGCGGGGCCACAGTATTCGACAAACTTGCCCACCACACCCTTTTCGCGCAGCATCTGGGTCACAGTCAGGACCAGGTCGGTGCCGGTGACGCCTTCGGACAACTCGCCGGTCATGCGGAAACCGATCACCTCGGGTGTGAGCATATAAATCGGCTGGCCGAGCATTACCGCCTCGGCCTCGATACCACCCACACCCCAGCCGACGACACCGAGGCCGTTGATCATAACAGTGTGACTGTCAGTTCCGACCAATGTGTCGGGGAAGGCGATACCATCCCGGACTGTTACACAATCGGCCAGGTATTCGAGATTGACCTGATGACAGATACCGGTCGCGGGCGGGACAACGGAGAAATTGCTGAATGCTTTCTTGCCCCAGTGGAGAAACTCATACCGCTCGCGGTTGCGCTCGAACTCCTTGCTCATGTTGATCGCCAGGGCGGAGTCCGAGGCGAACGCATCCACCTGCACCGAGTGGTCGATAACCAGGTCGACGCGGACCATCGGATTGATCTTCTTCGGATCCCCGCCCATCCGGTCCATCGCCGCGCGAAGAGCAGCCAGATCGACCACCGCCGGCACGCCGGTGAAATCCTGCAAAAGTACCCGGGCCGGTTTAAAGGGCAGCTCGTTCTCGCCCACGTTTTTCGCATTGTAACCGGCCAGCCGAATTACGTCGTCGTTATGAACAATATGATCGTCGTGGTTCCTTAGCGCGTTTTCCAGAAGAACCTTGATGGAGAATGGCAGTTTGTCGATGGCGCCGTATTCGGTCAGTTTGTCCAGGCGGTAGATGTTATAATTCTTGAATTTTGTTTTTAATTCTGCGAGTGCGCCGAATTTATTCATCTGACCTGCTCCTTGCTAAAATCCTTCACTTCATCATTACATTATAGACTCGCATTATATGAAAGAAACGGGTATAGTTCAAGCATAGTTGGCAGTTGAGAAACAGAATATTCTCTTTGGCTCTGCCACTGAATTAGTTATGTTATAACAGGTTGACAAATCCTAATACATTGCCGGGCTGCCGGCGCGATCACACCGGAAACTGACATGTTTGTGAAGGAAATCTCAGGCCGACATGCGATTTTGGAGACGCCGGCCAAAGTGAACCTGTTTTTGCAGGTGCTGAACAAGCGGCCGGACGGATTTCACAATATCAATTCGCTTTTTCAGGCGGTTTCGCTTTATGACCGGCTCGAAATCAGATTGATCGATTCGCCGGGAGTAAGAATACAGCTTTCCGACGGGCCGGACGTGCCGCTCGATGGCAATAATCTCATCGCCCGGGCCTACCAACTGATGCGAGGGCGTTTTGATCTGAGGCAGGGGCTTGAGATTTCGCTTGAGAAGAAAATTCCGGTGGCGGCCGGGCTGGCTGGCGGGTCCTCGGATGCCGCAGCGACGATCAAGGCGTGTAACCTGTTATTCCAATTAGGATTAAGTCAATCGGAATTATCCTCGCTTGGGCTGGAGATAGGCTCTGATCTGCCCTTTTTTTTCAGTTCGGGCCAGGTCTTGGTGAAAGGACGCGGGGACATCATCAGTGAAGTCGATTTTCCGACGGATTATTTTCTCGTTTTGGTGACGCCGCCGCTGGAGATCTCGACCGCCGAGGCGTATGCGGCTCTTAAAAGAGGCTTGACAACCTCCACGATTGAATATAACTTACACAATTGCCGGACGGTTGAAGAGTTCGTAAGCTCTTTGATTTCTTCAGGTAACGACTTCGAGGAAGTTCTGTCCGGATCCTTGTCGGTGCTCGATAGGATCCGTCAGATGCTTCTCGGGAACGGGGCTTTGCTAACTCGGATGAGCGGATCCGGTCCAACGCTGTTTGGCGTATTTAGCACGAAACCTGAAATCAAAGAACGCATGATTCTCAATCAGGGGGAATGGCTTATACATACGGTTAAGCCGATATCCCTGCCGGAACAGGACAAACATTTAGAGGGAGGCGACCGTGGAGATTACTGAGATCCGGGTAACCTTGCGCGATGAGGAGCGGCTTAAGGGATTTGCAAATGTGACGTTTGACAACGCCTTTGTAATCCGCGGAATGAAGATTATTCAGGGCAACGATGGATATTTCGTCTCGATGCCAAGCCGCAAACGTCCTGATGGTACCTATCAGGATATTGCTCATCCGGTCAATAAGGAGATGCGCGAACACATCGAGCAGAAGGTACTGGAGGCCTACGAAGCTATGGTCAAGGCCCAGGTCTGACAGTGGCTCGACAAGAAAGTAATTGGGGCGTCGTCAAGCGGTAAGACACCAGCCTTTGGAGCTGGCATTCCCAGGTTCGAATCCTGGCGCCCCAGGTAAGTGTGAGACTATGTAAACCTGCTTCGGGGCGGCGCGCCGCTTCAGGCAGGTTTAAATTTCGGACTATGAGTGAACGAGAATGCAAGTACGCGATGAACTGAAGATTGTTACAGGAACCTCCAATCGCAGGCTGGCCGAAAAGATCGCCGACTATGTCGGTTCCAAACTGACCGACTGTACGGTAACCAGGTTCTCAGACGGGGAAGTGTTTGTTCAGATAAATGAAAACATCCGCGGTGCGGATCTCTTTATTATCCAGCCTACCAACGCTCCGGCCGAAAACCTGATGGAACTGCTGATGCTTATCGAGGCCTCGCGGCGTGCGTCGGCGATGAGAATCACCGCCGTCATTCCGTATTACGGTTATGCCCGGCAGGATCGCAAGGATCGCCCGCGAGTAGCCATCACGGCCAAGCTGGTGGCCAACCTGGTCACCACAGCCGGAGCCGATCGAGTAATTACAATGGATCTGCATGCCAGCCAGATTCAGGGCTTTTTTGATCTGCCGCATGACCACCTGTACTCGTCGGTTATGTTCAACAAGCATATTGGCGCCCTGGGACTGAAAAACCTGACCGTGGTTTCTCCCGATGTCGGTTCAATCAAGCTGGCGCGGGCGACTGCCCGCAAGCTGGGCGCCGATCTGGCCATTGTCGACAAGCGGCGACCACAAGCGAACGTGTCGGAGGTGATGAACCTGATCGGCGATGTCAAGGGGCGGAATATCTTGATTCGCGACGACATGGTCGATACCGGCGGTTCTATCTGTCAGGCCGCCGATTTCCTCAAACACAGCGGGGCACTGGAAATTTACGCCGCCTGTACTCACGGTGTGCTGTCGGGTGAGGCGATTGAACGGATCGATCACTCCGAGATCAAAAAGATGATTATTTCCGACTCGATCGATCAGGGCGAGCGCCACCTGTCGGACAAGTTTGAGATTCTGACCTGCTCCGAGCTGATCGGCGAGGCGATGTTGAGAATATTTGATGAAGAGTCTGTTTCCTCGCTGTTTGAGGATCAGCCGGAAGTCGTTTGATATAGATTGATCGAAAACAACTTTTTGGAGGATACGAAGAGAAAATGAAAGAAGTAACCATTGCCGTGTCACAGCGCGAGTCGTTCGGCAAAGGCCCCGCTCGTCAGAGCCGAATGGCCGGTAAAATCCCCGCCGTGGTGTACGGTCCGGAGATGGATCCGATTTCGATCGAGGTCGACTTGAAGGCGTTTCGTGCTGCCATCAAAGAAGCCGGCGGCACCAGCGCCATTATCACCCTGCAAGTGAACGGCAAAAGCAACAAGGTTATCATCCGTGATCTTCAACGCGATCCGGTTACCAGCGACGTAATCCATATTGACTTTCACGCGATAAGTATGACCAAGGCGATGCATCTGAAAGTGCCGATCCGGTTTATTGGTGAGGCTGAAGGTGTTAAGACCGAGGGCGGTATTCTGCAGACGGTTCTGCGCGAACTCGAAGTCTTGTGCCTGCCGACCCAGATTCCCGATCAGGTCGAGGTCGACGTCTCCGAACTAAACATCGGCGAGTCGGTTCACGTCAGCGATCTTGATCTACCTGATATCAAGATTCTTACCGAAGAAGAGCGTACGATCGTTGTTGTTTCGGCTCCGACGGTTGTGAAGGCTGATGCCACGGCTGAAGAAGAGGCCGAGGCCGAAGCCGCTGCCGAAGGCGAAGAAGGCGCTCTCGCCGAGGGTGAGGGCGAAAAGGCTGAAGGTGGCGAGGCTGGCGAGGCTGGTGAGGCTGGCAAGGCTGGCAAGGCTGGCAAGGCTGGCGATGCCGGCAAGGCTGGCAAGGCTGGCGATACCGGCAAGGCTGGCAAGGCTGGCAAGGCTGGCGATGCCGGCAAGGCTAAATAGCATACACAGTCTTCGGGCAACATCAGGCCCTAACCTGACCGAATTTGAGGCCGCTCCACTGGAGCGGCCTTTTATTCTGGCTGCTGGTGCGATTCGTATCAATTTACGAGCCACGAATCGTGAAAAGCGCAGTAAGTGCCGTCCAAATCAGCTTTCAAGCATCATTAATACGCGGCAATACCGCATAACAACCCCCAAAATGCAATTTGCCCGACGCCGGTTCGAATGGCACGCATCTTGTTTATCTTTGATGCGAGAGCCAACAAGTTCCCATAATGCGAAGTGGGATTTTTGGAGCCGGACTTGACCCGTGAATGGTCGCGCTCGGCTCCTTTTTGTTGCGCTCCAAACTCCGATCCAGGACTTGCGCTGTCGCTCAGGACGGCATACATTTACTTAAAGCCAAACCGAAACCAATCTAAAGATGAGGTGAGCCGATGAGACCGGGAATGTCAAAGTGGATGATTCTGCTGATGGCGGCGGTATTTCTAACCGCCGGAAGCAGTTTCGCTGAGAAGATCAAGATCGAAAAGGCGGATGATCTGCCCCGCCACACTTATAAGATCGAAATTAAAGCACTTGAATTGTTGGAGAGCGACGATGCGGTGTTGGCTCTGGCAGCTGAGGTCAAAAAAGATATGCTGTCCGACCTCGATAAGTACGATATCCCCGATAAGACGACGCTGAAGGAGTTTTATGGCAGTCTGGGGGCGATCGCGTTGCTGGAAAAACAGTACGACGAGTTTCTGAAATACAACGCGCTTATGATCGACCTCGAAGAAAAAGAGGCACTCAAACTGACATCGGGGCTTTTTAGTCGGTCCATTGTGGCGGCCGTCAAGTCCGGTGACGAGGATTTCGCCGCCGCGCTCAAACGCGAATACGCTGCCCGGGTGAACGAACTGCCTTACGAAGTGGTCCAGGATGAGATCAAATCCGACAAGGGACGAGCCGAGATGCTGACGCAGAACCTGTTGACGGGACTCATCGAGTCACGCGTCCAGCCGACCCTCGATCAGACCGATGGCGAAATGAGCAAGGATATCGCCATGAGGCTTCTGGGCACCAGCCAAGGGCTGCGTAACTACATCCCTTACACGTCAATCGTGGTGGAGGTTCTCGCTGCTTATCTCGACGCTCACCAAGTGGAGAAAGAGGATATCTGGGCCGCCCGCGAGGTCACCCTTCAGGAAGGCGATGGCGGCACTCCGGTGGTGGTGACTATCTGGGACTCCGGGCTGGATACGGATATTTTTACCGGTCACCTCTGGGTGAACGGTGAAGAGGTGCCGGGTAACGGTATCGATGACGACAACAACGGTTATGTCGATGATGTCAATGGGATGGCGTATACGCTACACACCGATAAGACACCGGAATTGTTGTACCCGATCGGCGACATTCAAGCGGATCGGGCCAAACTTCAGCGGCAGATGAAAGGCTTGACCGACCTGACGGCGAACATCGACAGCGAGGAGTCAGCCGAGATAAAACAGAAGCTTGGTACGCTGGATCGAGCGGCAGTGCAGCCGTTTATCGAAGATATTTCAGTGTACGGCAATTATGCTCACGGCACCCATGTGGCTGGTATTGCCGCACGGCATAACCCGCATGTGCGGCTGATGGCGTCCCGTTTGACATTCGGACATAAGCTGATACCGGAGTGCCCGACCCTGGAGCAGGCGCGCAAGGATTCGGCGGCTACTCTCGAGACGCTGGCCTATTTCAAGAAGTACGGTGTGCGCGTGGTTAACATGAGCTGGGGCGGTGACCTGGCCAGTGTCGAAAGCGCATTGGAGGCAAACAACGCCGGTGGCACGCCCGAAGAAAGAAAGGCACTGGCAAGGGAAATATTCGAAATCGGCAAACAGTCCCTGTACCAGGGAATCAAAGACGCTTCGGAAATACTCTTTGTCACCTCGGCCGGTAACGCTGACAACGACGTGACTTTTGATGAATTCATCCCGAGCACTTTCGATCTACCGAATATCATGTCAATCGGAGCTGTCGATCAGGCCGGAGACGAGACCGGGTTTACCAGTTTCGGCAAGGTTGATGTTTACGCCAATGGTTTCGAGGTGCTGAGCTATGTGCCCGGCGGCGACAAAATGAGCCTGAGCGGAACCTCGCAGGCATCGCCTAATGTGACCAACCTGGCCGCCAAGCTGCTGGCAGTGCGCCCTGACCTCACCGTGGCGCAAGTACGTGACCTGATCGAGAAAGGATGCGACGAAAAGAAGGCCGGGGAGCGCAGTGTCAAACTAATCAACCCGAAGAAGACGATGGATCTGCTTTCCAAACTGTAACGGGAGCGGATTAGTAGATCGATTAGTTGGCCATGTGTCGATTAGCAGGGTGAGTGCTCCAAACGCTCACCCTGTCTTTAATAGGCTTCAGAGGCTATATGACATACTCAAGAGTCAGTTAAAAATAGAGGCATTCAAGATACCGGCAAAACATCCGGCGGTTTGATACGTAAAATTTAATGATTAGCACCATTCTACTTGATTTTTGTTCCGGCAGTGATATATTTGTGGTCGGATTTATCCACGGATATTGATGCCCGAAGATATGGCGGCCAGGTCCTGGAGTGCTTCCCCCTCCCCAGCGCTCCTGTATGTGATCTGGCCGTCCCTTTTTTTACCTTTTGCACAGAATCTGTCATCTAACCGTCTTTGATGTGTATAAGAGATAACAAGACAAACACATCTTCCTCCTGGAAAAGGCGGACGCATCTCGCGTCCGCCTTTCGTAATCTATGACACTACAATCGTAATCGGGGGATCCGTCTACATCATGTCGTCGGCGTCGACGTCGACAATGAGCCTGACAGAGGATGGCAGTCCGAGATTGGCGGATGAGGCTTCCCATCCGGCCAGCATTCTGACAATTTTGATTGCCTGCCTGGTTTTCACCAGCAGGTGTCGCCGGTATTTGCCGCGCAGATAGTAAAGAGGGCAGGGGGCCGGTCCGAGGAGTTGGATGCTCAGCGATGAATCGGCCGCCTTTTCGCGAAGCAAACCGGCGAAGCACAGTGCCGCTTCTTCGAGTTTTTTCTCATCGGTGGCGGCCAGGATGAAGTTGATGATCCTCGCAAAAGGCGGATAGGCAAGGCTCTTTCGCGATTCGATCTCGCGCTCGTAAAAGGCGCGGTAGTCCTGTCGAGCGGCGTCGTGAATTACATCGCTTTCGTGGTAGAAGGTCTGAATCAGCACCTCGCCCGGGACCTCGGCGCGTCCGCTGCGCCCGGCCACCTGCAAAAGGCGGGCAAAAGTTTTTTCCGACGCTCGGAAATCGGGCAGATCAAGGCTCATGTCGGCCGACAGTACGCCCACCAAAGTAACATCGGGCAAATCCAGCCCCTTGGTAACCATCTGGGTTCCCAACAGCAGATTGCTCTTGTGCTGCGAGAAGTCGGCCAGTATCTGATACGCCTTTTGCCTGCCGGCGGCTGAGTCGGAGTCGAGGCGAGTCGCCGTGGCGCCGTTGAACAGGCGCGGGATATTCTCTTCCACTTTCTGGGTGCCGACTCCAAGATAGAGCAGGTCGGTGCCGCCGCATTTGGCGCAGGTGTCATAGCCGGTGAGCAGATACCCACAGTAGTGGCAGGAGATCTTTTGCCCCACCCGATGATAGGTAAGGCGGACACTGCAATTGGGGCAGGTGGGTACGTGACCGCAGTCGGCACACTTTAGCTGTGGCGAATGACCCCGCCGATTCAGATAGAGGATAACCTGCTGATCCAAAGTCAGGCGCGACTCAACCTCCTTTTTCATCTGCCATGAGACATAGGGCAGATCGCCCCGTATGCGGTCCTTGCGCATATCGACGATCCGCACGATCGGCAGCGTGGCGTTGCCGGGACGCCGGGTCAGTTCCAGCAGTTCATATCGACCGGTGACGGCGTTGTGGTAGGACTCCATCGAAGGCGAGGCGGAACCGAGCAGAATTGGAATCTCGTTGATTCGGGCGCGCATGACGGCGCTGTCGCGGCCGTGGAAGCGCGGCGCGGGGTCATCCTGCTTGTAGGAACTGTCATGCTCCTCGTCGACGATAATCAGACCGGGATCTTTTAGCGGGGCAAAGACCGCCGAGCGCGGGCCGAGAACGATCTTATACCGGCCCTGGCGGATCCCGCGCCAGCTTTCGAGTCGCTCCTTGTCGGTCATAGCCGAATGGGTCACCGTCACCGTATCGCCGAAAAACCCTCGAAAATAAGCGAGGGTGGTCGAAGTGAGGGCGATTTCCGGGGTCAGGACCAGCGCCGTGCGGCCGGCGTCGAGGACCTCACGGCAGAGGTGACAGTAGACAATCGTTTTACCGGAACCGGTGATTCCATGAAGCAGGAAACTCTTAAACCCGGTGTCCAGCGCGGCGCGGACCCGGTCAAAAGCGGCTTGCTGTTCCTCGTTGAGCTGGATCAGACCGAGGTTCTCTCGCGGCAGGATAAAATCCAGCAGGCGGGTAGGGTCCTCCTGAAGGACCGGGATCAGTACCGAATGCCCGACCGCACCCCGAATGTAATGGTCGCTCCACCCTGATGCTTTCAGTTGGGCGCGTGTCCTGACACCATCATGGGGCGGAGGCTGGAATTTCCGATTGCTGAAGTAATCTGTCCAGGCGTCGGCAGCGGCTGCGCGATACCCGGCCACGGACCTCCGTTCCAGATCCGACTCATCCGGCCACTCTTCATCAATGAATCCTTGTTCAACCAGTTCTTTCATGAGGCCGTGTTTGTGCGAGGAGATTTTCTCCGCAGTTGCGGCGGAGACCGTTTTACCGGGCTTAGAAAGCGGCGCGATCGTTTCCGGAAGCGGTGGGTGATTGCCGTCTGTCCAGCGGAGGCGGGCCGGTCGATTCTTTTTGAAGACCGAGGGCAGGGCGGCGATGAGGCAGTCGGCCGGGTTGGCGAAGTAATAATCCGCCATCCAGGTGCAGAACTCGAATAATTCACGGGAGAAGTAGCTGTGGGTGTCAATCGCCCGAATGATCGGCTTGATCTTTACGCCCGCTATCGGCTGAGCCGGGCCGAGAAAAAAACCGACCATGCGAGTGCGGCCAAACGGTACGAGTAGCCGCTGTCCCGGACTGAGCGATGGAATAGACGCCGGAAGAAGATAGGTGAATGTTTTCTTGAGCGGGCCAGGTACGGCGACTGACACATATCGGGTCATGGCGACAGCACCTACAAATAAAGCGGCAGGCGTGGCACCTGCCGCTTCTGTTGACATAAAATTAGGTCTCTTATAAGCTTTCCAGCTTTTTGGTCATTTCCGCCTGCTTGGCGTGGTCTCCGGTCTCGCCATAAAGATCGTGAAGCCGTTCGAGGATTTCCCGATTGTTCGGGTCAAGGTTGATAACTTCCTCGTAGGCTGCTATAGCATCTTTCCACTTTCTCGAGTTGAAGTGGCAGTCGCCCAGTGAAATCCAGGAGTCTTCGTTCTGGGGGGCAAGCTGAGTGACTTTGGCGAATGCCTCAGCCGCCTGATCAAGGTAGCCGTTGATGTGGCTGATAATAGCGTATTCCTCCAGATAGGAGGTGTTCTCCGGCTTAGCGTCGACGGCACTCTTGAAATAGACCAGCGAGGAGTCGAAAGCCGTGGTGCGATTGTCACGCCAGATCTCGGCGTTGGCCTCGTCCTCGGCATTCTGGTAGAAGGTCGCCGAATCGGCGGCATCGCGCCCGACCTGGTTAAAATAGCGGCCGATCTGAACCAGCGCATCCGCATTCTGCGGGTCAACATCAAGAATCAATTTAGTTACGGTCAGGCCTGAATCGTAGAAGCCGCAGTTGTTATAGCAGACGCACAGATTGTACATGTTGCCGACATCGGTGGTCTCAATCTCGATATAGTTCTTAAAGGACGGGATAGCGTCGCAATACCGGTTCAAATTGATGTAGTTGTAGGCGATAGAAAGATACAGGGCCGACTTGTTTTCGGTCACCACGACACCCTTTTCGAGCCATTCAATGGCTTTTTCCAGTTCTCCGGCCTTTTCATAGGCGGAGCCGCAGCCGACATATGCCCGATGGTCGGTGGGATTGACAATGATGGCCAATTCCATATTTGCCACCAGTGAATCTATAACCGCCGCCCGGTCGGTTTTGGCCAACTCGATGTCGACCGAATCAGTGCCGTTATTGATCTCGTCGGTTAGATACTCAACGCGTTCGAGCAGTTCAAAACCGGCCACGTAGGACTCGCGCCAGTACTTAACCATGGTCGAGTCGGATAACTCGGTAAGTTTCTTGCAGTCTTTGCGATATTTCTTTTTGATGTCCTTGTTTTCGCAACACATTCTGAGCGAGTCGTGGTAGGCGACCATCTTCTCTATATACGGTCTTTTCTCGAACGGTCCCTGGGCCTTGTCGACATAGTCAACCAGGACCTGAACCATCAGATTAAGCCCGTTCGAGTGGGGCCCATAATACATAAAGAGCGAATCGAGCATGGCCATCGCCGTCGGGTAGCGCTCGATATCGCCGGACAGAATCTCAATTTTAGCTGTTCTGATGTAGACGTCGGCGCTTAGTTTGCGCCCTTTTTTTCCGGCCGAGGCTGCCCCGGCCAGGCAAAGAAGCAGGACCGTGACGAGGGCCAGTTTAGCGGGTGTTTTCAAGATATCCTCCTAACATAACCTTTCCGGCTTTTATTGAACCTGTAGAATCTAATCCATCCACTTTGGCTTGTCAACCGCCAATCGGTTCATCTACGCGTGAAGCGTACCGTGTACTCAATTACAGTCGACTGGTCCGCCTCTATCGGCACGTTAAATACAAGGGTGTTAGCGTCTTTTTTGTTGTACTCAAGGTTGGCTTTCACAACCTCCCAGTACCCGTTCAGCCTCTTTTCGACTTTTACCGAGACCGCTTCGGTTTTTCTGTTATTGAGCTTAATCCGGTAATCGCGCTCATCCACCCGGCTGGATATCTGGCGCTGGTTGAGCAGTGTTTCCTCGGCTATAATATCGAACGCGTAGCCAACCATCAGGTCCAGCTCTTCATTCTTTGGCGTGTGATCGATAATATCTTCGCCCAAAAGCACCAGGGAGCCGTCCTCATCCGCCTGAAAGAGTCTGACCCGGCCCTCGGGCAACGGCATGCCCAGTCCGGCGGCGGCGGAGTTGACGAATTTGAGGGCAACCTCGACCCGGGTAGCATTACGTTCCGGACGATAGATAAAACCCTTGGTGACGCTCGTGGTGGCCGGTTCAAAGAGGGATATCTGTTTGATCTCTTTGTCTTTCAGGGTCGCCTTGCGCGGCAGGGTGTACATGTGGTACTCGAAAAAGGCCTTCT